>JAAYXC010000300.1 GCA_012516115.1 Bacillota bacterium
AGCCTATGCCGCCCTCCTCATCGACGAAGCGCCCTTGACCTCCGCCTGGGAAGGTCCTTGGCGGGTTGGGTTCCAGCTCGGCGGAGAAAAAGGGGACGTTTTCGGTCGACCGGAGCTTTCTTTTTGGGTCGAATATACCGCCATCTCGCGTTATACCTTTGGCTATCCGGAAGGTTACTCCCGGGGGGATTACGTGGACGGCCATGAACTCCTCGGCCATCCCCTCGGGCCCGATGCCGATCTCCTGCGTCTCCGGTTAACCCGGGAAAAAGAAGGGCGCTTCTTCTGGCTCGAACTCACCCGGGAACGCCACGGCGAGGGGGGGCTCGATGACCGCTGGGACCCGTCATGCGGAGAGAGCCTGGCATTCCTGACCGGCACGGTCGAGACCGCGCGAGGGTGCGGCCTGGGGCTGGGGCTCCCGTTCGGCGGGGAGAACCGCCTCGAATTCGCCCTCTCCACGGCCCGGGTCAAAAACCGGGATCATCATCCCGGTGAGGAAGGGTGGCGGTGCCGGGTGGAACTGAGGATGCTTTTGGCCATCTAACAGGAAGAGCGGCGGCTCCTGGCCCCGGTGGTATGATGGGGTGGGGAAAACACAAAGAGAGGAACCGCCGATGTCTTGTCCCACAAAAACCCCGCGAGACCTCCTTTTCCATCCATCAGGTCTCCATCGCTTGGGGCAACCTGGTGAACAAGCCGAGGAAGCACTCTTACCCTCTTCACCTGGAGTGCGCATGGGCCATGCTACCCGAAGAAGTCCGATCCGCGTGATGGCCCGCCATAACCGGACCAAAAGGCAAACACGATCCAGACCACAAGACTTTCCGCCATCGTAAAAGCGGTTACGTTCATTCTCGACGGTGCGAGATCGCCATCAAACGACCCTTGAGGATAAAAAGAGGGCGCGAAAGCGGTTCTGAAGACCCTTGATCGTTCCAACAAGAGGACTCTTTTGGGCGAAAGGAGGCTTGAACAGGATGCTCCCCGGCCTCTCCGGGGGGCCGACCGAAGGAGGCGACCGCGGACGCGCGGTCGGGAAGGGTCTTTTAGAGAACCGACCGGGCTTACAGGCAGGAACCCCTCCCCGGAAGGCGAATTCCGGATGATGGAGATGATGGATCCGCAGGTGCTTAAAAAAGAACGCCGCCCATGGCGCGCGGTCACGATTACCTTTGGGGTCATCGATCCCGAAGCTAGGAGGTATGGTTAAATGCCCCCCTGTGTCCTCGTTACCGGCGGAGCCGGTTTCATCGGCAGCCACCTCGTCAAAGCCCTTCTGGCGGAGGGTTACGATCTCCGCGTGCTCGACGATCTTTCCACCGGCCGCCTGGAGAACCTCGCCGAGGTCATCCAACGCATAGACTTTCGCCGGGGGGACGTACGGGAGGCGTCGCTGGTGGCCGAGCTATGCCGGGGCGCCGATTTCGTTTTTCACCTGGCCTCCCTCGTCTCCGTGCCCGCCTCCATCGCAAACCCCGTGGCCGCCCACGAGATCATCGTCCGGGGTACCTTAAACGTCCTGGACGCGGCCCGCACCGCCGGAGTCAAGCGAGTGGTCCTGGCCAGTTCCTCGGCGGTCTACGGTGATGCTCCGGGAGGACCCCGGGCCGAGACCCTGGCCCCCCGGCCGCTATCCCCCTATGCCGCAGCCAAACTGGCAGCCGAAGCCTTCGGCCGTGCCTATTATCATTCTTACGGTTTAGAGACCGTTTCGTTGCGATACTTCAATGTCTACGGCCCCCGCCAGAATCCTAATTCGCCATATGCGGCTGTCATTCCCTGTTTCATCGCGGCCCTGATGGAGGGTCGCCGCCCGGTGATCTTCGGCAATGGCGAGCAGACCCGGGACTTCATCCACGTCTTCGACGTGGTACGGGCCAATCTCCTGGCCATGACCGCCCCGGGGGTGGGCGGCGAGACGATCAACATCGGCACCGGCCAGGGGATAAGTGTGAACCAGCTTCTTCGCGAAATAGCCTCCCTTTTCGGTCTCCCACCGGCCGCCGAATATGCCCCGCCGCGACCGGGTGATATCCGCGCTTCGGTGGCGGAAAACCTGCGCGCCCGTCGCCTCCTCGGCTTTCTCCCGGAGATCGGTCTCCGCGAAGGCCTGACCGATCTCCTGGCTTCCTGGCCGCGGGGGAAAAACTCGTGAAAGAAGAGCATGGTCCTTTGCTATCTACCCCGGGATGGTTCTGAGCCCCCGGAGTTCGGGCCTCCTCCGTGAAAAATACCACCGCTTTCCCCGTCGGGAAACGGACGGTTCTTCCTCGATGGGTGCGAGGTCACCAAGTCTTCCCGACCGCTTAGGGCAAACTCCGTCCCCTTTTCTCGGTGGCCATCCGACTTCGGTTGAGGAGGGTCGACGAACGGTCCCAGGGCTTCTTTCCTCATCGGATCGTGGTATTGTATGGCTTTCATCCGCGTTCTCCCGGGGTTCGACCCCGTCCTTCGGGGAGACTTTTAGGGGCGGGGTCGACCGCCCCCAACCGGCTTATTTTACCACCATCACCGGCGCGGAGCGGATTCCTTCGATCTCCCCCACCAGGGCGGCCACGGCATAGCCCACCGCCCCACCATAGGAAGGAGCTTGGACGAAATCTTCGTCCACGTAACCCGTCTGCCCGCCGCCTTCCAGGACCACCAAACCCTTGAAGCGCCCCTCGCTATTTGTACGATAGACACGATAACCGGTGGCATCCGGTACGGCCGACCAGCTCAGGCGGACCGTCTCTCCTTCTCTGGTGGCCGTAAGCCCGGTGACCTGGGCCGGTGCGGTGATTACCCCGATGGTCAGGTTGACCCCCCCGTCGGCGGCCAGGAAGACTCTCGTCGTCTGCCCGGGGAGGATGGAAAAACTGAAATAAGCCGAGATAAAGACGGCATTACTGATATTGGGAATGGCCACCTTCGCCTCGTAGGTCTTGGTGGCGAGGTTCTCGACCAAGGTATGAAGGCGATCTTCTTCCACGCTCATGTCCTCGATCGCCGTGGCGGCATTGCTCGTCGGCTCCCCGTAGATGTAAAGCCGGCCCCCGCTGATCGTTAAACCTTGCGCCAAAAGGGGGGTGATATCCATTATCAGTTCGAGCCTGCCCGGCGCGGGGAGAAGGTTCATTTCCAACGTTTGTTCCTGGCCCGAAACGACGTCTACCGTGGTCTGGCCGGTGTAGATGACCGTGCCGTCCGCGGTGGCCGCGTCGATCTTTACCTTCCATTCACCCGGGTAGAGGCCATCCAATGTGCCTTTGGCCACGCCGCCGGTCTGATCCACCGTCAGGGAAGCCGTGACCCGAAGGCGCTCTCTGGTAAGTTCGGCGATTACCATCGCGATCTCTTCGACACCCCGGGTGACCCCCCGGGCCGTACCCCAGATCACCGTGATGCTGAGACGACCGTCCCCTTTCCGCGGCGCCGGTAAACAACCGGCCGCAAACGAGAAGACGGCGAAAAGGAGGATAAGAATATCAGGTACTATCTTCCTTCTTTTCATGATTATCCCTCCTTACAGACGTTTTTCGCCAGAATTTCCAGGAATCCTTCTCCCATTGATGTTTTCAACTTCCATGAAAAGCAGAAATGCATTTTAAATTGTTCACATGGCGTTAACCCAATTCTAATTCACAGAACGTGAATCGTCAAGTCCATGTTTACGACTTGTGAAGGGCGGGGTGACGTGGTAAAATGAGACGGATGAAAGGTGGGGAACTGCTTTGGACGGCCACCGGCTCAGAGAGGCCCGTCTGGCGCGTCGTCTCAGCCAGGCCAAGCTTGGACAACTCGTCGGTGTGGGCAAATCGGCCATTAGCCAGTACGAACACGGACGGCGAAGTCCCGACGACCGGGTCCTCCTCCGCCTGGCCGAGGTCCTGGGGACGAGCGTGGACTGGTTACTCGGCCGCGCGGAAGAGGAAGGCGTGGTCCGCGAGGACCGGATCCCCTACCGGACCGGGAATTCGCTTCCTTCGCCCTCCGCGACCGAAGAAGACGACGAATTTCTGGCCGCTTTGACCCTTCAGGCCAGGTCCATCGCCTCGGCCGCCGACCGGACCCTCCTTTTGAACCTCGCCCGTTCCCTGGCCGCCAAGAATTCCTCCCCTTCCGGCCACGAGACCAGGCCACCCCGGCCCCACCGAAAGAGGAGATAAACCGTGCCGAAGATCGCCCTCATCTCCCTCGGCTGTGCCAAGAACCTGGTGGATTCGGAACTCATCCTGGGCCGCCTGGCGGCCGCCGGTTACACCATCACCACCGATCCGGCCGAGGCAGAGGTCATCATCGTCAATACCTGTGGTTTCATCGGCCCGGCCAAAGAGGAGGCCATCGAGACCCTTCTTAAAACGGCGGCCTGGAAAGAAAAAGGCCGCTGCCGTCTCCTGGTCGGCGCCGGCTGCCTCGTCCAGCGCTACGGGCAAGAGCTCGTCCGCGAACTACCCGAAGTGGACCTCTGGGTGACCAGAGGGCGCTATGGCGAACTCCCTTCCCTGCTGGAACGCGCGGCGGAAGAGAAGGGCTTCCTCGCTTCCGGCCCCCCGGAACTCCTAGGGGAAGGGGCCTGGCCCCGTCTGCGTTCGACCCCGCCCCATCGGGCTTATCTCCGTATCGCCGACGGTTGCGATAACCGTTGCCGTTATTGCGTGATCCCCATGCTCAGGGGGCCTTACCGCAGCCGACCGCCGGAAGAGATCCTCGCTGAGGCCGAAGGCCTGGCGGCGGAGGGCGTGCAAGAGATCACCCTCATCGCCCAGGACACCACGGCCTATGGTCATGACCTGCCGGCCCGGCCACGTCTCGTCGACCTCCTCCGGCGGCTCCTCAAGATCGAAGGCCCCCGCTGGTGGCGGCTCCTCTATCTCCACCCGACCCGGGTGGACGAGGAGCTAATCGAGCTTTTGCGTGGTGAGCCCAAACTCTGCCGTTACCTCGACCTCCCCCTGCAGCACATCGTCCCCCATCTCCTCCGGGCCATGGGCCGGCCGGACGATGATGCGGCCATCCGCCGCCTGATTGCCCGGTTGCGGGAGGAGATCCCCGATCTGGCCTTACGGACCTCCCTGATGGTCGGTTTTCCCGGTGAGACCACGGCCGATTTCCGGACCCTCTGCGCTTTCGTGGCCGAGACGCGTTTCGACTGGCTCGGGGTCTTCGCCTATTCCCGTGAAGAAGGGACGCCGGCCGCCTCCCTGCCAAATCAGATCCCGGCCAAGTTAAAAGAAGAACGCCGGCGCCGGCTTCTCCTTCTCCAACAAGAGATCTCCCGCGAACTCTTGGCTGCGCGAGTCGGCCGGGTCTTTCCCGTGCTGGGGGAAGGTCCCCATCCGAAGCGGCCGGGTTATTTCCTCGCCCGTTCGGAACGTGAGGCACCGTAAGTCGATGGGGTCATCCATCTTAAGGGAACTGGCTACCGGCCGGGGGATTTCCTCCTTGCCCGGGTCGTGGCCGCCGGGATCTACGATCTGGAAGCGGAACCGGTGGAAAGTAAAACGCCGGCAGGAGTTTCACCCGACTTGTCGAAGCATGAAGCGGTCGATTCCTTTGGCGGAAGGGGGCCGTCCCGGTGAACCTGGCCAATTTTCTCACGGCGTTACGGATCTTACTCACCCCGGTCAGCGTCCTCTTCCTCTTCTGGGAGGTTCCCCACCAGGACCTTTTGGCCGCCGGTCTCTTCGTCCTGGCCGGACTGACCGATGGGCTGGACGGCTGGGCGGCAAGGGTGCGCAAGCAGACGACCCAATTCGGCAAGTCCTTCGACCCCTTCGCCGATAAAGTCCTCATCACCACCGCCCTCGTCTGCCTGGCCAAGCTCGGCCGGGTTCCCTGGTGGATGGTCTGGGCCATCATCGGCCGCGAGGTGACGATTACCATCCTCCGCCAGATCGCCGGTCGCCGGGGCGCCCAGGTGGCGGCCAGCCCCTGGGGCAAGGCCAAAACCCTGACCCAGATCGTGGCCGTGACCGCCGTCATCCTCTGGCCCACGTGGGCCATCTTCCTCCTCTGGCCGGCCCTGATCCTTACCCTCGGCTCGGGGGTGGACTACCTCTTCCGCTGGCGTCATGCCTTTCGCCGCCAGACTAAGTCCATCCCACCCACGGCCGCCTGAACCATCCCCCACCAACCTTGACTCCTCTTACCGATTCATCTCATCTTGTTTCCATGTTATAATGAAACTCGAATTATGTTAACGATACGACCTTGACCGCCGGCCAGTCCCGGAAAGAGGAGGTCCGTGTCCCATGCGCAACCTTGAACCGTGGTTAGGGCTCCGTCTCGGGCCGGTCTTCGTCGTTTTTGCCCTGGCCCTGGCCGTCCTTTTGGCCGGACAAAGTCTCCTGCGCTATCTAGGGTTCCGACGACCGCTAACCCGTGAACTTTCTGCCATCCGAGGGATAAAGGGTTTTAGCCTCCGGGAGACCCCCGATGGACTCACGGTGGAGGTCACCATCGACCGGGTGGACGATCTGGAGGCCACCGCCGAAGAAGTCTTATCCGTGGTCTCCGCCCGCGCGCGCCGGCCGGTGGCGGCCCTCGTCTTCCGCGACCGACGAGAGGGCCTAGGCGAGGCCTATTACGAGCTTCGCTTCACCCTGGAGGAAGCCGTAGCCACGGGTGGTTACGGTAAGCTCCGGCCGGAGCTCGCCCGCCTTGCGGAAAAATACGGCCTGACCAAGGCCCGCGTTTACCCGGGACGGGATTTCCTCTACGTCCAGCTGGAACGGGGTGGCGCTTATCTCTATGAAGCCCTGCCGCGAAACCCCGCCTCCCGCTCCCTTGCCGAAGGAGGGGCAGCTTGATGGGTCGAAATATCAGGGAAATCGTGGTCGGTCTTGGGGCGGCCTTCCTGGTCTTTCTCTTTTTGAGCGGCCTCAACCCCACTCCTTTCCTCCTCGGCGGGGGCGCCCTGGTAGCCCTTTATCTTCTGGCCGGTGAAAAGACGCGAGGGGGATTCGCCCTCCTCGATCAGGCGGTGGACGGCCCGGCCTTGAGCAATGTGACCTTTGCCGAGATCGGCGGGCAGGAGACGGCCAAGCGCGAACTCATGGAGGCCCTGGAATTCCTCCGCGCGCCCGAGGAGGTGGAGGCCCTGGGGATAAGGCCGCTGAAGGGTATCCTCCTCACCGGTCCGCCGGGTACGGGCAAGACCATGCTGGCCAAGGCCGCGGCCAACTATACCGATTCGATCTTCGTCGCCGCCTCGGGCAGCGAGTTCATCGAGGTCTATGCGGGGGTGGGTGCCCAGCGGGTGCGGCAACTCTTTACCCGGGCCCGAAACCTCGCCAAACGGGAAGGCCGCCGGAGCGCCATCATCTTCATCGACGAACTGGAGGTCCTGGGCGGCAAAAGGGGCCAGCATACGAGCCACCTGGAATACGACCAGACCTTGAATCAGCTTCTCGTGGAGATGGACGGCCTTCGCCGCGAAGAAGGAATCAGCCTTTTGGTGATCGGGGCCACCAACCGGCCCGATCTCCTCGATCCGGCTTTATTGCGTCCGGGCCGCTTCGACCGGCAGGTCCACGTGGATCTTCCGGATAAGGA
Source organism: Bacillota bacterium (assembly GCA_012516115.1). Taxonomy (GTDB): domain Bacteria; phylum Bacillota; class UBA4882; order JAAYXC01; family JAAYXC01; genus JAAYXC01. Next base: position 7,540 of record JAAYXC010000300.1, read on the forward strand.
GGCGCGACTGAAGATCCTGGCCATCCATACCCGGAGGAAGCCCCTCGCGCCGGACGTGGATCTCGAAGCCGTGGCCCGGGCGACCTTCGGTTTCTCCGGGGCCCACCTGGAAAGTCTGGCCAACGAGGCGGCCATCATTGCCTACCGCCGGGGCCGTCGGGAGATCCAGATGGCCGACCTGGAAGAGGCCATTGAAAAGGTGATGCTCGGCGAACGCCTGACCCGCCGACCCTCGGCCGAGGAACTCCTCCGCGTGGCGGTCCACGAGAGCGGCCACGCGCTGGTGAGCGAGAACCTCGTCCCGCAATCGGTGGCCGCGGTGAGCGTCACCTCCCGCGGCCGGGCCCTCGGTCTCGTCCGCCGGGTGGAGGGTGAAGAACGTTATCTCCATACCCGGCGCAGTTTTCTCGACCAGATCGCCATCTGTCTCGCCGGGGCCCTGGCCGAGGAACTGGTCTACGGCGAACGAAGCAGCGGGGCGGCCGAGGACTTCCGTCAAGCGGCTGCGCTGGCCCGGGAGATGATCGTCCACGGCCTTTCGGAATTGGGGATCGCCACCGAGGAAACGGTGGGCCGGGTCGAACTCCGGCGGGCCGTGCGGGATGTCCTCCGCCAGGAGGAAGAGCGCACGCGCGCCATCCTGGCCGCCGATAAGGAGCGACTCATGCGGACGGCCAGGCTCCTAGCGGAAAAAGAACGCCTGGAAGGGGAAGAACTGCGACAACTCCTCGCCTCCTTACGCATTAACCACCCCCCCCGGATCAAATGCTAAGTCCGGATGGGGTGGATTTTTATGCGGCGGAAGTTCTTCTTCGGTCTCCTCTTTATGGCCTGCCTTCTCCCGGTGGGTCTCGGGTGTCCCCGGCTGCCGGGTCGGGAGCCCACCATCAGCGTCTTCTACCACGAAAACGGCCGTAAGCGAAGGGTGCCCATCGAAGAATATCTGGTGGGGGTGGTGGCCGGGGAGATGAAACCGGACTGGCCGGAGGAGGCGTATGCCGCCCAGGCCATCCTGGCACGCACGTTCACCATGGAATTCATCGAACGGGGCGGGACCAGGCGGCTCCACGGGACGGACATCTGCACGGACCAAAAGCATGCCCAGGCTTACACCGAGAGCGCCATCACCCCGGTCATCCGGCGGGCGGTGGCCCGGACCAAGGGCCTGGTCATGCGTTACCGCGGTCGGTACGTCCGCGGTTGGTTCTCGGCCAGCTGCGGCGGGCGGACGACCTTTGCCCGGGTGGGTCTGGCCTTGAAAGAACCCGAACCGCCTTATATCTCCTCGGTGACCTGCCCCGAGACCGCAGTGATCCCAAAAGAGGAACTCTTCTGGACGGCCAGTTTTACCCCTGCCGAACTGGCTGCAGCGGTGAAAAAGTCCACCGGCCGCGAGATCGGTCCGGTGCAAGAACTTACGGCCATCGCCAAAGACGAACCGACCGGCCGTACCATCCGCTTTCGCCTCCAGGGTAGCACGGGGACCGTGGAGGTGGCCGCCGCCGATCTACGGGTGGCGCTGGGGCCCGAGAAGATGCGCTCCATTTGGCTTACCGAACTGAGAACCACGCCGGGACAGGTCACCATGGCCGGCCGTGGTTTCGGGCACGGAGTGGGGCTATGCCAGTGGGGAGCCTATACCCTCGCCAAGCGGGGGAAAAGCCCGGAAGAGATCGTGCGTCACTATTATCCGAAGGTCCGGATCGTCAAGGAGTGGTAGTCGAAGACGAAGGCCCGGTTCACTCCCCTGGGCCTTTCTTCTCCCTCTTTCTGTCGGGAGAGGCTTTTTCTTAAGGCCAAGAGTTTTGC
>JAAYXC010000301.1 GCA_012516115.1 Bacillota bacterium
ACGTATTATATCACCTTCTCTACGGCCCAATATAGTATTATATTCAATTATAATAAACGTAAAAATTTGCCTAGCTTTCATGGTGAGTGATCAGGAGTATATTGTCCTGCCTATGCCAACTTGTCTCCTCAGCCCTTCCTTATACTAGTCAAGCCGTAAACCGTACGAAAGAAAAGAACCACGCCGGTCCGGTGAAATCCCTTTTTGACAAAGGCTCTCGGCCCACCGGGACGCGGAAGTACAGATCATAGCTCATCATAGCTCACAAGATTCACCCCTCTGGCCATAAATTTTCCACCCCGGCCGGCAGTTTCCTGCTTAAGGCATAATAATCAGGAAAAATTGCAGGAAAAATTGTTAGTTGATAGTAGAATCCCTTAAATGTTTCCCCGACCCTTCGTCGATACTCGAATTCCAGGGAACGCTTCGCCACCGAGGAGGATGCGCCCGCTTCCTCTTGCCATCGGAGCACTTCTTGACGACAGGGACAAGAGCGCACTCGCGATTCTCTTGGCTTCCTCGGGCCACATCTCGTCCAGGGAAAAGACTTCAAACTCCTTGGTTCAATGAAGCGGCATTGCCATCCTCATCCCAGGGATCTGAAGGATCCGTCGGATCGGCCGCGAAACATGATCATCCGGATGGCCATAATCGGCGGCTTTCGCGGAGGAGGGTACAGTCATGAAGGTCATAGCCAAAGAAGCCAGACCGGAAGCGGCGGCCAAGGAGACCTACACCTACGGCGACTACCTTACTTGGCCCGACGACGAGCGGTGGGAACTGATCGACGGGGTTCCCTACAACATGAGTCCCGCTCCGTCCAGCTCGCATCAGAAAGTCTCCGGAGAACTTTTCAAGCAGATCGCCGTCTACCTGACGGGTAAAACCTGCGAGGTCTATGCCGCGCCCTTTGATGTGCGCCTGCCCAAAGGCGATGAAGCGGACGAATTGATCGAAACGGTCGTCCAACCGGACCTGTTGGTGGTCTGCGACCCGGAAAAGCTGGACGAACGCGGATGCAAGGGTGCGCCGGACTGGATAGTGGAAATCCTCTCCCCCCAAACGGCGGCGAAGGATATGAAGATCAAACGGGACCTTTACGAACGGGTGGGGGTCAGGGAGTATTGGCTGGTCGATCCGGGCAATAGAACGGTTGAAGTCTATCAATCGGGAGACGGTGGGCGGTACGGACGGCCCGAGGTGTACGCCGCGGGCGATCGAGTGAAAGTCGGCGTTTTCCCCGATCTGGTCATCGATCTGGCGGCGGTTTTCGGCGGCTGAGCGCAGACCATCCTTTTCTTTACCGCCGGCCTCTTCAGGTTCCGGTCCTCGTTATACACGTTCCCCACCCGCTCCAGCAGGCCCAATCCGCTCCAACCCCTGGCGAAGGTCACCGGGTGCAGCGGCTCGTTGAAGCTGTACATCAGGACCATGGCCCGCATCCGCTTGGCGGGATCCGGGTCGAGGACCTCGTCGGCCACGGCCGCGAGTTCCACCCGGCCGGCGAAAAGGTGTCGACAACCCCCTTCCAGCAGCGGACGGTGCCAGCTCAGGCGGCACTCCAAGAGCGGCGCGCGCATCGTACGCCCCGGCTCCGGCGTGAAGCCGGCCGCAGCGCTCTCGTCCTCGTCCGGCCTGTGGCTCCCGATGGTCCGGAATTCATAGCTTCTCCCATCTCTCAAAAATCGAAATGATCCGGATCCGACCCGAACCGCCGGCCGGCGTCGAGGCCGTCCAACAGGGCCATATCTTCCGCCGAGAGCTCGAAATCGAAGATTTGCATGTTCTCGAGGATCCGTTCCCGGTGCACGGACTTGGGGATCGTGACCACCTCGTGCTGGAGATCCCAGCGCAGGACGATCTGGGCGGGCGTCTTGCCGTATTTCTCCGCCAGCCGACGTATCTCCGGGATTTCCACCACATGTCCCTGCATCAGGGGGCTCCAGGCCTCGACCTGGATCCCGTGCTCCCGGCAGAAGCGGAGCAGATCGGGCTGGACGAGCAGGGGATGGAACTCGATCTGGTTCACCGCCGGAACGAGGGAGGTTTTGGCCAGCAGATCCTCCAGGTGATGACGGAGAAAATTGCTAACCCCCACGGCTTTCGCCTTCCCGCTACGGTAGATTTCCTCCATCACCTTCCAGGCTTCGATGTAACGCCCCTTCACCGGCCAGTGGATCAGATAGAGATCGACGTAATCCAGGCCCAGCCGGTCCAGGCTCTCCTGGAAGGCCCGCCGCACGGTGCCCGCCCGCAGGTCGTCGTTCCAGACCTTGGTGGTGACGAAGATCTCCTCCCGCGGGATGCCGCTCGCGCGGATGGCTTTGCCCACGCCGCGTTCGTTGCGGTAAACGGCGGCCGTGTCGATGCTGCGATACCCGGCCTCAAGCGCCCATTTAACCGCGCGCTCCACTTCCTCCCCTTCCTTGGTGCGAAAGACGCCCAACCCCAGCCAGGGCATGCCCACGCCGTTATTGAGCACGGCGCGGTCGGCGATGGAAGCGATCTTCATGGTGATTCCCCCTTCGGCACTCGGGATGGCCCCGGCCGGACTTCATTCCTCGTCCTCACGCCCTCGTCCGGCCGCGTCTCCAATTCTCGCAATATATTCGCGGCCTCCGGCCCATCATCCTTTGGGACCAGGAGCCTCGAGGTTTAAGGCCTGGCAACGTGGTCTTCTCCCTCATTCTATCATTCTTCCGGAGGAGGAAACGGAACTCGTTTAGAAGCCAAAGACTGGCAAGCCCTTAACGCGATCGAGAAATTGCCAGCGTTTTTCTGAAGGTTTGGCCCGTCCGGCCGCGAAGATCCGCGATCATCCTAAACTCTCGGCGGGGAATGTTTGCGGATGCCGCGCAAGTACATAACTTTCTTGATCCTTCTTCTCGCGCTCGCTGGTTGTTCATCCCCCCCTCCCTTACGCCAGGCCGTGCTCTGGGATTGGGAGGCCAGCGAAGCGCTGCGTCTGGCCCTGACCAGGCTCGGTTGCCCCTATGTCCTCGGGGCGCAGGGGCCGTGGCAGTTCGACTGCTCCGGCCTGGTTGTCTGGGCGTACCGGCAGGCCTATCCCGCCTTGCGCTTTCTGGACGAATCGTCGAACGTCGTCGACGACGCCACCGCGGACATCCTCTGGCGTTACAACGTGGAACGGATCACGCCCGCGAACGCTCGTCCCGGGGACCTGGTCTTCCTGACCTGGACCCCCGGCCGCGTGGCGCACGTCGGGCTCTTCCGCCGCTGGCTCGGCGAGGGGGTCTTCGAACTGGTCCACGCCTCTTCCTACCACGGCATGGTCGTGGCCGAACCATGGTCTTTGACGGAGCCTGGGCGCATGTGGCTGGTGGGTCTGGGCAGGCTGCGGACGGTGACCGGCTTACCCCTCCATTGAGCTGTCATTATCTTGCTCATACGGCCGTCGGGACTTCTCCCGTCATTTCCATCGTCAAGCGTTATACCCTATGGAACTTACTTGTAATCCGTTCTTTTCGGGAGGCGAGATTCCTCATTATTTAATCTATGTAGCGGACCATTTCAGACTGTAAGGCCAACTAGTAATCCAATAAGCTTTCTCTGTCGCCCCGCCCTGCGACACAGGCGGGTGTTTTACGATCGGATGGTAACATATAAAGGCCGGGCGCATCCGTCCGGCCTCGTGGGTCTGAATATGCTGCCTCTCTGGCCTCAGAATCTATACTCCGCACCGGCCACAAACCCTTTAAGTTTACCGTCGTCGTCTTTAAAGCCGCCGCCAATCGAACGGTAACCGAGGTAAACACCCAACGAGTCGCTGAATCGATAGGTACCTCGCAATTCAAAGAGCGACATGATGATGTCCTTGTCGTAGGTATACGTATAATTATATTCAGTGTATTCATACTCAGGGGAAATGCCGCACAAATACAACCCGGTGATGGATAGGGGTTCCATGGATAATCTGCCTTTTAGGCCAACCGCAAAGCCGGTGAACTTCTCTGCTTCAACAAAACCGTAACCTTCTTCTTTTGCCCCAATGGCCAAGCTCATGTATCCACCGAGGGCGGCCAGGCTAAAGGTATCACCGCCGAGAAGATTATAGCCGCCATAAGCGGCAAAAACACTACTGGCGCCGGAGTATGGCTCAGGATATTCTGGGTCGGTGCCGAGGTCAAAACTGTAGACCCCCCCGAAAACGAAAGGATCCATGTCATACTCGGCGCCGATGGTGAAATAGGAGATGCCGTCGGCCCAATAATCAAAAAAACCGGAGGCGACTGAGGAACCATAGTCACCGTAGACCGTGGACTCGGCCATGGCGTCCGAACCGAAACAAAAGATTCTGAAAGCGACCACGAGCAAGACGAGCAGTTTCTTCAATTCAGAACCTCCAAATATATTAGGGTATGAGAGATAAAGATTAACATCTACATCGTGTCCCGGTCTCCTTCTCGACAATGTATGGGTATGGAACGCATTAAAGCCCGCCAGCCAGAACCTTCCGGTCATGATAAATCAATGATTTCCTTCCTTCTCCTTAATAAAATATAAGGAGCCGCGGCACTCCGCCCGCAGCCCCTTAGCTTATTCCCCGCCCAGTCCTCATGCCCCATATTGACCAGGGAGTCTGTGCTTACCGAAGGGGAGTCGCCCGGTTCTTTCGATGGACAGCCCCGCAGCTTCTCGACGGCATCATGGCATCGCGGGATCGTCGGATGTATCTATATACCTCATGTCTGGACCCATCTTAAGAACGGATCCGGATTGTCCGGTGATCCGTCCGGGTTACACCTCGCGCGGGATGCAGATCTGCTGGCCGATCAGCAATGCCTCCGGATCGATCCCCGGATTGAGATCCATGATCGAGACGACGGTGGTATTGAACCGGCGCGCCAAAGCGAACAGGGTGTCACCGGGTTGAATCGTGTAGGTGAAGGTCCCGACCGGGCAGGTTACGGGCGGCACCGCCAACGGGATGCAGACGACCTGGCCCACGAAAAGCCGGTCCGGGTCGACCCCCGGATTGGCCTCCAGGAGGTCGTCCAGGGAAACGTTGAAAAGGCGCGCCAGGGAAAAGAACGTGTCTCCCGGCCTGATGG
>JAAYXC010000302.1 GCA_012516115.1 Bacillota bacterium
CTCCTCTTTTTCGGCCGCGGCCAGGGCGGCAAGTCCGGCTTCCACGATCCCGGCGGCCGCCCGGGTGGGAAGGGGATGGGGCGGGATTTCCCCGGGCGGCCAGAGATCATCCAGATTAAAACGTTGATGGAACAAAGAGACGAAAGGTTGCAAAAGGAGAAGCGTCACCAGAAGGCCCAGGACCATCCGGGTCAGGCGCCGGAATTCCCCCTCGGGCAGCAGGAGTTGGCCGAAGTTGAAGACCATGACCACCAGAACCAATCGGCGAAGCCAAGTCAAAAGCCACGTCATGCTTTTTTACCTCAAGGCGTAAACCAAGTTCCCCATGGCCACCAGAACGACCAGGGCCAGAAAAAAGGCCAGGGCCACCAGGGAGGTCACGGCGAAGACCACCAGGAGGTTGTTCCCGATGGCTTGCAGGCCCTCGCCCAGGCGATCCGGACCCAGCGGCTGGACCAGGGCCGCCGCCAGGCGGTAGATGACGACGACGGCCAGGATCTTTACCAGCGGAAAGGCGCTCAGGACGAGGATGGCCCCGGCCCCGAAACCGCCCAGGGCGTTCTTTACGATCAACGTGCACCCGGCCACCGTCTCCATGGCCTCGGCCATGCCCTTGCCCACCAAAGGGACGAAAGTGCCCGAGACGTATTTGGCCGTCCGCAAGGCCACTCCGTCGGCGGCCGCGGCAGCCACACCCCGCACGGCTAAAAGCCCGACGAAAACGGCCAGGCCGGTACCGGTGATCCCCACGGTGGCTTCGCGCAAGAATCCGGCCAAGCGGGAAAGGGAAAAACCTTCCGCCAGATGGCCCACGAGGGTCACCGCGGCGGTCAACATGGCGAGGGGAAAGAGCACCGTCTGGGCCAGGTGGCCCACGGTGGCCGCCCCGGTTAGGATCAAAGGATGAAAAAGGGCACCGGTGGCGGAGGCACCGCTGGCTAAAAGAAGGGAAGAGATCACCGGCAACAAGGCATAGACGAAATCGACCAGGTTTTTTACGGCCGTGCGGCCGAGCATCAAGGTGGCGACGAAACTGTTGGCCGCCAAGCCCACCAGGACCAGATAACAAAGATAGAAGGCCAACTGGGCCAGGCTCTCCCCGGCGAAGGACGACCCCAAATGGCCTAAAAAAGCGCAGAGGGCGGCCAAAAAGACCAGTTCGGCCAGGAGATGGCCGTTTAACGCTATTTCCCGGCCAAAACGGAATAAAAGGCTGCGCAGGAGACCGGGGAGGTCGAACCCGGCCTTTCCCTTGATCGTGGCCCGAAAGTCCGGAAGGTACGGTCGGATTTCCGCATCCAGACCGGCAAGGAAACTCTCCAGTTCCCGGGTATCCAGGGCTTTGCTCTGCGCCTCAACGATCTGCGCCACCGGGGCCGCCGGCGGGCCGGCGAGGACGAACAAGAGAAGAAAGGTCCAGAATCTCGCCACCTCCACCCCTCTTTCATCCTAGAAGAGCTTGAGCATGGTTTCGAGCACGGCCCAGACCACCGGAAGCCCGACGAGAAGGATGGCTACCTTCCCCACCAATTCCACCTTGGCGGCCATGGCCCCTTCGCCCGCGTCGCGACAGACTTGGCCGGTAAAACCGGCCAGATAGGCCAGGCCGATGACCTTCAAGACCGTCTGCAGGAAAAAGGGCTGGATCTCCGCCCGGGCGGCCATGGTCGCCATGGCCTGAAGCACCGTGCGCAACCGGGCCAGAATCCCCACGAGAAGGACTCCGCCTGTCGCCAGGACCAGGAGGGTGGCCATCTCCGGCCGGAGGGGCCGGAGCACGACCAGGAGGGTGGTGACCAGAATGGCCAGGCCCAGGTAAGGAAGAAGATCCAAAGCCTCTCCCCCACAGAAGGATGATTTTATCTCCACCGCCAAGAACCCCTAAAGCCCGAAGACGGCGCGGACGTTGGCGAAAAGTTGTCCGAGCAAACGGACGATGAGAAAGAGCACCACCACCACCCCGGCCAGGGTGAGCATCTGGGATTGTTCTTCTTTACCGGCTTGTTTCAAGACCATATTGAAGATCGAGATCAAGATCCCGATGCCGGCGATCTTGAAGATGAGATCGATCTCCATCGACTTCCTTTACCCTCCCGCCGCCCCCTCGCCGGGCCGCTCAATAGAAGACCAGTACCAGCAAAGCTCCGGTGGAAAAACCCAGATAATACCATATCTTTTTACCCTTTGTGGCCTTTTCCGCCGCCTCATCCGCATAACGTTGTAAACCGGCGCGGGCCAAAGCCAGGTGCTTGGCCTGGTCCTCCCGGTCGCTACCGCCCAGGGCCGCCCCGAGGGAGGCCAGGATCTCGCTTTCGGCCGCGCTGAGCAGAAGTTCCGGGCCGTAAGCGGCCAGGGCTTCCCGCCAGACCACGGCCGAAGTTCGGCCGTCGTTCTGGGCCAGGGAAGCGGCCACCGCTTCCATGAACTGCCCCACCTCACCTCCGATGACCCGGCCCGTCCGCCGGAGGGCCTGGGACAGGGGAAGGGAGGCGAAGACGATCTCGGATTCCAGATGCTGAAGGGCGGCCACCAGACGACGGAGGTTGGCGGCATGCTCCGTCAACCCCACGGCCATTAGGTACCCGAGGCCACCCGTTCCGACCAAAACGAACAAGGCACCCAGGAGCCGGAGCATGCGCCATCCCTTTCTTCGCGCGTCGGCGCGAACCGGTAGACGGCCTTGACGGTCCCCGGACCGTGGCTGGCGTCGAGGACGATCAGACGTTGAAAATAACCCGCAGCAAGAAGCTCTGCCAGGACCGGCCGCTGGCGCGCTTCTTCCAGGGAACCGGCATGGGCCGTGGCCAGGACGGCCACTCCCGCTTTGGCCGCTTCGGCCACGACCACGGCCTCGGCCGCCTCTCCCAGTTCATCCGTGGCCAGCACGTCGGGCGACATGGCCCGAAGCATGAGGAGCATTCCTTCCGCCTTCGGCGCTCCATCGAGGACGTCGGTACGCGGTCCCACGTCCAGTTGTGGCCGGCCGAGATAGGTCCCGGCCACTTCCGAGCGTTCATCGACGAGACTCACCTGTCGTCCGGGTAACCCCAGGTCGGGCCGGCCTCGGCTGATCGACCGGATCAGGTCCCGGAGAAGGGTGGTCTTGCCACCGCGTGGTGGGGAAATGATGAGAGTGGAAAGAAACCGTCCGCCGGCCACGAGCAGGGGGAGCAACGGTTCGGCCACTCCTTCCACCGCCCGGGCCAGTCGAAGGTTGAGGGAGCTTATCTGGCGGAGAAGACGGATCCGACCCCTCTCCAGCACGGCGTGACCGACGAACCCCAAACGGTGTCCACCGGGAAGGGTGATGAAACCGCGTCGTAGTTCTTCTTCCAGGGCATATAGAGAGTTCTGGGTCATGATCTGGAAAGTCGTTTGGAGGTCTTCCGGGAGCAGAGGAATGCCTTCCGGACGGGGGAGCCAGATCTCTTCCCGGGCGGTCAGGACGAGGACGGGTTGGCCGATGCGGAGCCGGATCTCCTGCCACCGACGGCGGGCCTCCGGCGGCGCTTCGGTCAGCAGAGCCCGCAGGCGGGCCGGAAACAGCTCCAGCCACGTTTCTGTAAAAGAAACCGTCAAGGCCGGTCCCCCTTTCGTGGTAAACTCTATGGGGACCGGCCTTACTTTATGACAACGGGAAAGGCCGGCGGCAACGGGGGCAAAGGATGAGATGGGTCTCTTCTTCCCCTTCCTCGCCCTCTTCCTCGGGGACCAACAGGGCCTCCAGTTCGGCCAGATCTTCATCGAGGGCCTTAAGATAGACGCCCATCTCTTCCTGCCAGGACTCGATGGTCCTTAACCGTTCGACCAGAGAAAAACAAACCTCCCAAAGGCCTTCCCAGAATCTCTGGGTGGTGGTCTCGCTCCAGCCGGCGCCGGCCGCCAGCTCTTTCATCTTTAAAAGACGTTCCCGTAACGAAGTTTTCTCCCGTTCGCTCATGCTTCGGTGATGGCCTGCGTGGGACAGCCTTCCATGGCCTCCCGGCAAGGATCTTCCTCCTCCGGGGGGACCGGATCCTGACTTGCCGTGGCTTTTTCCGCCTCGTTCCAGGTAAAGACCGCCGGACAGGTATCGATACAGAGGCCGCATCCGATACAGAGGTCCTGGTCTACTTTCACCCGCATGCTTCCCACCCCCGCTTCTAGTATATCCTTTCTATCCTTTGACCGGAAGGTCCATCAGGGCCCAGAAGGAGATGGGGGACCACAAGACGAAAAAAGGATCGTCCTCACCCTTCTCCCGGCCGAAGAAGGAGACCTCCGACCACCTGCCGGGAGGGGTTTCGTGCGGTTCGGTAGGAAGTTTGTATAAAAGCAAGGAAAAAATGAGTATCCACGCAAAGATGCGAGACAACAAACGCAGACAGAAGAGGCCGGCAAAAATGTATGCTTATGGTGTTTATTCCTCGCCTTTCGGCCGCGGTTATCTTCTCCTGGCCGGCGAGACCGTCCGGCTCCTTACCCTACCGGGTACTACGGAAGAAGGATTCTGGCGCCTGGCCCGGCAGCGACTGGGGGTTACCTCGGCCACCCCCCTCGGGGCGGATCACCCCGTGGTTCGTGAGGTCGAGGAATTCTTGACCGGCCGAAGGCGGGGCTTCTCCTTCGCCGTGGATCCCCCGGGCACACCTTTCCAGCGGGCGGTCTGGCGCGTCCTTCTGACCATCCCTTACGGAACCATGGTTTCTTACGGTGAGATCGCCCGCCGTCTTGGCCGTCCACGCGCGGCCAGGGCCGTCGGGGCTGCCTGCCGGGCCAACCCCATTGCCCTTGTCATTCCCTGTCACCGCGTCGTCGGGGCGGACGGAAGTCTCACCGGTTTCGGCGGCGGGCTGACCTTGAAAGAACATCTCCTCCGCCTGGAACAAAGAAAGGAGACGCCGTCTTCCGGTGGAAACGACCTCTTACAAAGTGGCCATCAGAACCTGTCCGGCCTATGACCCATCGGCGGTGGAAGAAGCCGTGGTCACCCTTCTTGCGGACCTGGGTGGCGCGGGGACGTTCATCGCGCCCGGGAAAACGGTGCTCTTCAAACCCAATATCTTGGCCGGGGAAGAACCATCCCGGGCGGTGACCACCCATCCGGAAGTGGTGCGGGCGGCCATCAGAACCCTCAGCCCACCTGGAGGACGGGCCCTCGTCGGTGACAGCCCGGGGGTGGGTTCCTGTCGGAAGGCGGCGGAAAAGGCCGGGATCGCCGCGGTGGCCCGCGAGCTCGGTGCAGAGCTGGCTGAATTCGCCGAAGTGGCGTGGACGTCGCCGGTGGACGGTCGCCGGTTCCCGGTGGCGAGAGAAATAATCACGGCCGATCTCGTGGTCAACCTGCCCAAACTCAAGACCCACCGGGTGATGGTTCTCTCCGGCGCGGTTAAGAATCTCTTCGGGTGTCTGGTGGGATTGCGCAAGGCCGGTTACCATTTGGAATGCCAGGGAACCGACTCCTTTGCCCGGATGCTCTTGGCCCTAGCGGCGGCGGTGGCGCCGGGGCTCACCATCGTCGATGCCATCGTGGCCATGGACGGTCCCGGGCCACGTCAGGGTCGGGCCAGACCGGGGGGGGTTCTTGTCGCCGGCCGGGATCCGCTGGCCGTAGACTTCGTCCTGGCGGAACTGGTGGGGTTTCCTGCCGAGAGCGTGCCGCACCTCCGCCTGGCGCAGGCGATGGGCCTCGCAGCCGCCGATCCCCACCGCCGGGAGATCGTGGGGGAAGATCCGGGGCGGGTCCGGATCGCGGATTTTCTTCCTCCGCCCCGATTACGCGCCAACGAATTCGCTGCGCCCAGCGGATTACGACGATTTCTCGCGCGGCGGTTGCTCGGCCACCCCCGGATCAACCACCGCTGTCGAAACTGCGGGATCTGCGCTACGGGCTGCCCGGCCGGGGCCATCCTTCCCGGCCGCGGGCGGGCGACCGTCGCCGTTAAAAAATGTATAAACTGTTATTGCTGCGATGAAATGTGCCCTTATGGGGCGGTGGAGATCGTCCGGGGCTTTCGGTAAAAGAAAAACGCGGGAAGAAGCGGGGCATGCACCGATGCTATCTCCTCTTCGATCTGGATAACACCCTCTATCCGGAAGAGAGTGGACTCCTGGCCCACCTCGACCGGCGTATCGAAGAATTTCTCGTCCACAACCTGGGGCTGGAAAAAAAGGCGAGCGCGGCCGCGCTCCGAGAAACTTACCGGCAGAAGTACGGCATCACCCTCAGGTGACTGATGGAAAACCATGGCCTCCATCCCTGGGAGTACGTGGCTTACGTCTACGACGTCGATCTCGCCCGTTTCTTGCGGCCGGATCCGGCGCTGGCCGCGGTACTGGATCGCCTTCCCTGGCCCAAGGTCGTCTTCAGCAATTCGCCGGGCTGGCAAATCGCCCGCGTGCTTTCCTTCCTCGGCCTCGAGACACGATTTGAACGCCTCTTCGGCCTTGAATTCGGCGATTATCTTGGTAAACCCCACCCCGGAGGTTTACCGTCGGGTCTTTGGCCACTCTGGGGCTTGCCGGGGAAGACTGTATAATGATCGATGACTCTCCGATCGACCTTCTTCCCGCCCGCGATCTGGGAATGACCACCGTGCTTTTGGGCCGGGAAAAGGTCCTTTGGGTTGACGTCCGGGTGACCTCTCTCTACCAGCTGGATGAAGCGCTGAGAGGAAAAAGCATCCCGGCGTGACGACCAAAACCCATGGTCAGCATAAGGGGAGGTAGGCTTGATGGCGCGAAAAGAACTCTGGCAGTGCACGGTTTGTGGTTATGTCTACGATCCGGCCAGAGGCGATCCCGAGGCCGGCATCAAACCGGGGACCCCTTTTACCGCCCTGCCCTTCGATTGGTGTTGTCCGGACTGCGGGGCGACCGTGGCCGATTTCGCGGCCTACGGGTAAAATACCCTTTTAATGAGGCCCTTCGCAAGACCATCTCCACGGCGGCGAGGGGGCCGAAAAAGACCAGGCCCGGATCCAGAAAAATCCTTCCCGGTTGGTGAGGACGGTAAAGAGCCGGTGGCCCGATGCCGTCTCCGTGATCCGGATCGCCGCGTCCTCGATGGGATGACCGTTTTCATCGGCAAAACGCTTTAAGAACCGGCAAGGGTCGTTCTTCACCTCCCCTTCCCAGTGACCGTCTACGGGCAGGGTGACCGTAAAAGCGCGGGCCGCGATCCCCGGCCCGCTTACCACCACCAGCAGTTCCCCGGGGGGAAGGAAGGGAAAGAGGAAACGTCCCTCCTCATCGGTTAGGACCAGTCCCAGCGGTCTTTCTTTTAGGTCGAAGACCCGGACCACCGCGCCGGAAGCCGGATGTCCCCGGGTAACGATCCTCCCTGCCAGGGGAAAACCCAGTTCACCGGGGAGAAGAACCATCTCGAGGGTGGTGGTTCTACCGGGGAAGACCGGAAAAGTCTCCACCACGGGGAGAAAACCCGGGGCGCCGATTTGGAGGAAATATTCTCCCCCGGGAAGACCGGTGAAACCGAAAGTGCCATCCTGGTCGATAAATTTAGTAAAAATAGGTAAACCTTTATAACTATAAACGGTATAAGCGGCAGGGAAAGGCGACTTCCCCTCATTATCCTTGATTCGGCCGGTGAATCCACCGGTCGAC
>JAAYXC010000303.1 GCA_012516115.1 Bacillota bacterium
CCTTAGGAGGAATTCGGGATAACGAGGCGAATATATATTATATAAACTCCAATGATTGGAGAAAATCTCAAATAAGGAGGCCCGATCGGTGAAACCTACCGAAGCCTATTATACGGCGGTAAACACGATCGTGCGGCAAATAGTCGAAAAAGAGGCGGAGAACATCCGCGCGGCCGCAACGGTGCTCGCCTATGCCATCATGGCCGGAAGGCTCATTCACGTCTTCGGCACCGGAGGACATTCTTACATGGCCGGGGAGGAAATGTTCTATCGGGCCGGCGGTCTCCAACCGATCAACGCCATTCTGGATCCCGGCGTCTCTCTCGCCGCCGGCGCCACCAGGACGACTATCATCGAACGTACCCCCGGCTATGCCCGTTCCGTGTTAGACGCCTATCGGGTGGCCAAGGATGAGGTTATGATCATCGTCAACGTTAATGGAATCAACTCCTTGACCATCGAGACGGCTCTCGAATGCCAACAACGCGGCCTAAAGGTCATTGCCGTAACCTCACGCGAATTCTCCCTGGGCATCCCGCCGGGAACCCCCTCGAGACATCCGAGTAATAAAAACCTCTTCGAACTGGGCGATATCGTCATCGACCTTCATGTCCCCCCTGGAGACGCCCTTCTAGATCTCCCCGGGGCCAAGCACAAAGTGGCCGCCTCTTCTACGGTTATGGTGGCTTTCGTCCTTAACTGTTTGCAGGCCGAGACGATTGATCTCTTGCTCGAGCGGGGGTTTGAACCACCTATCTGGTTTAGCGGTAATATGCCCGGAGGAGATGAGGCCAACAAGGCCTTCATCGCCGCCAATGCACCGCGTATCAAACACCTTTAATCTAACGCCTAAAAATTGGGAGAGGCTAGCTTTAGATGACGGAGAAAGGCAAGGGGAATCAAAAACTCATCAAGGAACATAACAAGCGGCTGATTCTAAACATGATCGAACGCCGGTACGCCACTACGCGCGCTGCCCTCGCCCGCGCCTCGGGCCTCTCCCCTACCACCGTCTCGACCTTAATTAATGAGCTCGAGCGCGAAGGGTTGATTACCGAACTGGTACCCACGCCTTCGCAACGAGGCAGACGGCCGGTAATGTACCAGGTAAACCACGAGGCCGGGTTCTTAGTGGGGGCAGATGTAGGGAGTAACATTCTTACGATACTGGTAACCGATCTTCGAGGCAGTATAATAAAAGAGTTCCAGCGCGAGATCGGAGATCAAGTCGGTCAAGAGTTGGTCAATGCCTTAAAAAACTCTATAAGCGAAGCGATTGCCAACTCAGGAGTGGCACGCGATAAGATTCTCGGCGTGGGCGTGGCCAGCCCAGGGCTCGTCGATCATCTTACCGGCACGGTTATTAGGGCAAACAACGTGGAATGGTTCGACTTGCCTCTCAAAGGAATTCTCCAACACGAGCTCGGCCTGCCGGTCCACGTGGATAACATGAACCGCGCGGCGGCGCTTGGGTAATACGAACGGCGGGAACGCTAGGTACGGAGCTTCATCTACATAAACATCGGCCGGGGCGTCGGTGCCGGACTCATTATAAACGGCCGCATCCTTCAAGGATCTAGCGTGAGCGCGGGAGAGCTCGGACATTTAGTAATGGTGAAAAACGGCGAAAAGTGCAACTGTGGGGCCCGCGGCTGCCTTGAAACCCTGGCCTCGGCGAAGGCTATCGAGAAACAGGCGCAAAGGATGGTCAAGCAAGCCCCCCAAAGCCTTCTCTTCCATCTGGCCAAAGGGGTTCCGAACCGGATAAACCTGGAGATGATCGCCCAGGCGGCCAAAGAACAAGATCCTTTGGCGGTAAGCCTCTTCGTCCAAGCGGCCGAGTGGATTGGTTTAGCGGTGGCGGGGATGATCAATATCTTGAATCCGGACATCATTATGCTCGGTGGCCGGGTGGTCAGGACGGCAGAGGAGATCATCATGACCAAAGTCCGCACCGTAGCCAAAGAGAACGCTCTGCCGGCCCTCTTCGAGATGGTGACCTTCGTCCAACCCAAACTCGGACCTCTCTCCGGGGCCATGGGGGCCATCGCCGCGGTTAAACAAAGACTCGGAGACGCTTACCCCGGTTATGCGGTCAATCCTTGAACCGAAAAAGAAAGCAAAAAGGTGGTGCGCATAAATTAAATGAAAATTAGTTGCTGCTGGCTCTATGCGATAAGTAAATACGGATATCCCCCTTCCATGCCCGATACCTATCGCGCCCTGGAAGAGATGGCCGACCTCGGTTTTACCTACGTGGAACTGGAAGGGCTGCGGCGCGATAACCTCCTAGAAGTTTATCGTGAAAGAAAGAAACTCAAAGCCTTCTGCGACGATCGAGGACTGAAAGTCATAAACTTCTGTCCTATCCTGCCGGACTTGGTCTCATTGGATGAGAAGAAGCGCGCCGAAGCCCTCGATCTTTTTAGGGTCGGGGTGGAGATCGCCCAATACTTCTCCTGCGTGACCATTCAGACCGATAGTTACACCCCACCGTTAGAGTTCATCGGTAAGGCTCCCTATAAAGAGATGATTGATTACGGCGTTCAGTTCAAAGTGAAGATCGACCCCGATTTCTCTTGGTCGGCGCTCTGGGACGTCCTCGTAGATAGCCTGGCAAAATGTAATCAATACGCTAAAGAAGCAGGTTTGAAGTTTACCCTTGAACCGCGGGTCGGGGAACTCATCAGCAACACCGATGCCCTCCTCCGGCTCATGGACGCCATCGACTATGAAAACTTCGGCGGCGTTTTGGATACGGC
>JAAYXC010000304.1 GCA_012516115.1 Bacillota bacterium
AGGCAGACGGCTCCGACCCGGCGGTGGGTTTCGGCTCTTCGCTATTTTGTGTGGGTAATAGAAAGTAAATAACTGTTAACTTTGGAAACCAGGCATTGCCTATCAAGGTCAAAATGTGCTACGTTGCTGATATACGGAACAAGCGAGGAGGCGTCCGCATGTTCAGCAACGAGAAGCTGTTCGAGATAGCCCTGAATCTTCAAGAGCCGTGGTATGTCAAGCGGATTGAGTTCGACACAACCGCCGGTGAGCTCCATATGTACATCGACTTCCGTAAGGGCAGCCGGTTCCCTTGCCCGGTTTGCGGCCAAGGGACGAAAGTCCACGACACCTTGGAGCAGACCTGGCGGCACTTGAACTTCTTCCAATATAAGGCCTTCATCCACAGCCGGACGCCGAGGGCCGACTGCCCGGCGGACGGCGTCCGGCTGGTGAACGTGCCCTGGAGCCGGCCCGGCAGCGAGTTCACTCTGCTCTTCGAAGCCTTGGCCTTGGTGGCACAGATGCCTGTCGCTGCCGTGGCCCGCATCGTGGATGAGCACGACACGAGGCTTTGGCGGGTCGTCCACCATTACGTGGACATGGCCAGAGCGGCCGAAGACCACTCGCAGGTCCGGAACATAGCCATCGACGAAACGGCGTGTCTGCGTGGTCAGAGATACATCGCGCTGTTTCACGACACCGACGCGGGGCGCGTTCTATACGCCGTCCCCGGCCGGGAGGCTTTCACCGTCGGGTGTTTTGTCAAGGACTTGGAGGCCCATCACGGCAAGCCCGGTCGGATTGAAAACGTCGTCTGCGATATGTCCGCGGCCTTTCTGTACGGGGTCGAGGCTCAATTCACCAATGCCACGATCGTGATCGACAAGTTTCATCTGATGAAGCTCATGAACGAGGCCCTTGACGAAATGCGCCGTCAAGAGCAGCAGGAGGTGGAGGACCTCAAGCACAGCCGTTACATCTGGCTGAAGAACCAATCCAACCTGACCGCGGCCCAGAGACGCCTCTTTGAAGATCTGAGCCAAAGGAACCTGAAGACCGCCCGGGCCTACCGGATGAAACTGGCGTTACAGGAAGGCTATCAGAGCCCCGACCGGGCCACGGCCGAAGAGGGCCTGAAAAGACTCTACTGGTGGCTTGTCCATAGCCGCCTTGAACCTATGAAGGCGATGGCGGTTACGATCAAAGGCCACTGGAACGCAATACTCAATTACTTCGATCATCGCCGGACCACCGGAGCGCTGGAGGCGGCGAGGAACCGAGCTCGTGGATACCGAAACGTCAACAATCTCATTACCATGGTCTACCCGATCGCCGGCAAGCTCCGACTCTCTCCGGCAGAGGTTTAGCTGGAAACGGATTCGCGGTCCTTGAAGGCTGATTATGTTATCAACCCACACGAAACAGCGAAGAGCCGGGATCCTGAACCTTGAAAACCATCCCCTTCGCTTTCTCCAGGCCATCCGGAAGGGGCCATCCTTCAGTTCATAACCCGGCCGCCACCACAAGGTTGTGGGCGACAATGCTCCCATCCCACATATCTCTTCATCCGGAGGTACCCACGCTCCGGAGCCATTCAAGACCAAACTCGTCGTTTCAGCCGGCTGTTCTCCACCTCGTAGGGTTATTATCTCCGCGTCGACCTGGTGAAACCGGACGGCACGCGGGAAGTGATCTCCAGCGGGAGCAGGCTTGATCCTGACGCGCAACTTTTCTCGGGCACCAGGCTGCTCTCACCGGCTTGGCGCCTGGCAACTACCGGACCACGGTGATGCTCGCATCGGAATAAGGAGGAACCGCCGGAAACCGCGTTTCGGGTCCTCGTTACCTCCTGGCGCGTCTACGGGACATCGATTTTGCGGACTACGGCCTTTACGGACTTCGATATCGACCGGATCTTTCTTCAGACCAGGGGGGAGATTCGCCAAAACCAAAAAGGGAGAGGCCCTGGGCCCCTCCCTTCCTTGACTATTTTCCCCCGACCCGTTTCAGGTACTCGCCGGTCCGGGTATCGACCTGGATCACATCGCCCACGTTGACGAAGAACGGCACGGAGACTACGGCCCCCGTCTCCAGGGTCGCCGGCTTGGAACCGCCGGTGGCGGTATCGCCCTTGAAGCCCGGAGCCGTATCGACCACCGTTAGTTCCACCGTATTGGGGAGGATGACCCCGATAGGGGAGCCCTGGTACATCTGGATCTCAACGACCATGTTTTCTTTGAGATATTTTACGGCGTCGCCCATCTTGTCGAGGCCGAGGCTGAGCTGGTCGTAACTCTCGGTGTCCATGAAGACGAAGTCGTCTTCCGCGCGGTAAAGGAACTGCATCTCACGCGTCTCCACCCGGGCCAGGTTGACCTTCTCGCCGGCGTTGAAAGTCCGCTCGATGACGTAGCCCGTTCTGATGTTTTTGAGCTTGCTGCGGACGAAGGCCGCGCCCTTGCCGGGCTTCACGTGCATGAACTCCACCACCGAATAGAGTTCACCGTCGATTTCGATCGTCAGACCGGTGCGAAAATCGTTCACCGAGACCATCCGGATCCTCCCTTTCCACTTCCTGATGCCGGCCTTATTCTATCACAACCCTTTCTTCCCTGTCGAGGCTAAAGGACGAGAAGTTCTTTGGGGCTTTTCGTCAGGTTCCGGTAGCCGTCCTCCGTCACCACCACGAGGTCCTCGATCCGGACCCCGAAACGTCCCGGGAGGTAAACGCCGGGTTCCACGGTAAAGACCATCCCGGAACGGATCTCCCCTTCGGAGGTGGGGGAAAGCCGCGGTTCCTCGTGGACCTCCAGGCCCACCGCGTGGCCCAGGCCGTGGCCGAAAGCCTCGCCGTAACCGCCTTCTTTAATGTGATTGCGCGCCACGGCGTCGACCGCCCGGGCCACGGCCCCGGCGCGGATGGCCTCCAGCGCCCGTTCTTGCGCCGCCAGCACAAGACCGTAGACGGTCCTCTCTTCTTCCCCCACCCGGCCCAGGGCCACCGTCCGGGTCATATCCGAGGCATACCCCCGCCAGACGGCCCCGAAATCCACCACCACCATCTCCCCGGCGGCCAGGCGCTTCTCACCGGGCGTGGCATGGGGCAAAGCCCCGCGCGGCCCGGAGGCCACGATGCTCGGAAAGGCCATCCCCTCGGCGCCTTCCCGTCGGAGGAGATATTCCAACTCCACGGCCAGATCGCGCTCCGAGACGCCCGGCCGGAGAAGAGGGAGAAACCGCGTCCAGACCCGGTCGTTGATGGCCGCCGCCGCGGCGATAAAGGCCAGCTCCTCTTCGTCCTTGACCGCCCGGAGCTGCTCCACCACTCCCCTGATCGGCACGAGCCGCCCGGCGGGGACGTTTCGGGTAAGGGTTTCGTAGGCCGCCAGGGTCCAGTGTTCGGCCTCCAGACCGATGCGTTCTCCACCTTCTTCTTTGAGCCAGGCGGCAAACTCGGGAAGCAGACGGCGTTCCACGATGCGAAGCTCCCAGGCGGGCGCTTCCAGACGGGCCTGTTCCCGGAAGCGGAAGTCGGTGAAGAGGATGAGTCTTCTCTCATCGACGAACAGAAACCCGTCATCACCGGTGAAACCGCTCAGATAACGCCGGTTCGCCGGAGCGGCGACCACCATGGAAACGAGCCCCAGCTCCTCCATCCGGCGGCGGAGGAGGGTCAGCCGCGAAGGAAAGGAAAACCCCTGCGCCCCGTTCTCCATCTTCTTCCCCCGTTCAACCCAGGACTTCCCGGGCCTTGTTTATCCGGTCGAGACAACGCTCCCGACCGATGGCCGCCAGGGTCTCGAAGATCCCCGGGGTGGCCGTACGGCCGGAGACGGCCACCCGCAGGAGCATAAAGACCTCGCCGTCTTTCAGTCCGAGTTCGCGGGCGATGTTCCGCAGGGCCGGCTCGAGGGAGACCTCGTCGAAAGAAGGCAATTCGGCCAAGACCACCGCCGCGCGTTCCAGGACCGCGCGGGCCGCCTCCGGCGAGAGTTTCTTCCCCAAAAGCAGTTCCGGCGCGGGAGCGGGAATCTCATCTTCGAGGAAGATCCCGAACTGCTCGGGCGCGTCGGTAAGCAAATGGATCCTCTCCCGCAGTAGAGGGGCCACCCGGACGACCCGGGCGAACCGTTCCGGGGGGCAAGGATCGGGCAGGAGCCCGGCCCGTTGCAAAAAAGGTAAACAACGGCGGGCCAGTTCTTCCGGGGTAAGAGAACGAATATAAACTCCGTTAAACCAATCCAGTTTCTCCGGGGAGAAGGCCACCGGCGTCTTGCTCACCCGCTCCAGGGAAAAGGCGGCCACGGCCTCCGCGGCCGTAAAGATCTCCCGTTCCTCCGGCGGATGCCAGCCCAAAAGGAGGAGAAAGTTGAAGAGAGCCTCGGGGAGATATCCTTTCTCCCGGTATTCACGGACGCTGGTTGCTCCATGGCGTTTACTGAGTTTCCCCCCTCCGCTCGGGTTGAGGAAGACCGGAAGGTGGGCGAAGAGCGGTGGTTCCCACCCGAAAGCGGCATAAAGGAGGATATGCCGTGGGGTGCTGGGAAGCCATTCGTCCCCTCGCAGAACGTGGGTAATACCCATAAGGTGGTCATCGACCACCGCCGCCAGGTGATAGGTGGGGAAACCGTCGGACTTGAGGAGGACCATATCGTCGAGGAGACGGTTGGCGACGGTGATCTCCCCCCGGATGGCATCATGGAAGGTGGTCTCGCCGGTAAGGGGCATCTTGAACCGGATGACCGCCTTCTCGCCCCGCCGCAGGGCGGCTTCCGCCTCCGCGGCCGGAAGGTCGCGGCAGCGGCGGTCGTAACCCACGATCTCGGCCTTGGCCGCCTGCTGGGCCGCGCGGAGGGCGGCCAGCCGTTCCTCGCTGCAGAAGCAATAATAGGCTTTACCCTCCTCCACCAGCCGCTCGGCATGGGCCTGGTAGATATGCAGCCGTTCCGACTGGAGATACGGACCGCAGGGACCGCCCACATCCGGCCCCTCGTCCCAGTCGAGTCCCAGCCAGCGCAGGCTGTCCATGATATCGGCCAGGGCATCCGGGACCAGGCGCGCGCGGTCGGTGTCTTCGATGCGCAGGATGAACTGCCCGCCGGTGGCCCGGGCCAAGAGCCAGTCGTAGATGGCCGTGCGGGCCCCGCCGATGTGGAGGTAACCGGTGGGGCTGGGGGCGAAACGCACGCGTACGGGTTTATCCATCGAGACGAATCCTCCGTTTAAGTAGGATGGGTTGGCATGACGCAAGCCAAAAGGCCACGGAGGACGGTCACGAACTCACCCCCTCAGTCCCTTCTCTTCGGCCGAAGAGAGGGGGAAACCATGGGCCGGGGGTGAGTTTAAAGCCGTCGAACTCCGGGCAATTTAACCTACCAGACTTCTCCCCAGCCTCTCCGCCTCGCGCATGATCCGTTCTTCGTCGAGGCGGGTGAACCGGCCGTCGCGCAGGAGGAACTCGCCGTCCACCATGACGTCGGTCACGTCCGCGAACCCCTCCGCAGCATAGACGAGGTGGGAGATCGGATCGTGACCGGGGACGAGATGTGGCCGGTGGAGGGAGAGCATGATGAGATCCGCACGGAAACCGGGGGTGATCTGTCCGATCTTTTCCGCGAGCCCCAGAGAGGCCGCCCCGCCCACGGTGGCGAAGCGCAGGGCCAGGCCGGCCGGGATGGCGGTGGCGTCCTCTTCCCGGACTTTATGGATCAGAGCCGCCAGGCGGACCTCCCGGAAGAGGTCGAGGTTGTTGTTGCTGGCCGCCCCATCGGTCCCGAGGCCCACGGTCACCCCGGCCTTATGGAGGGCGGAGATGGGCGCGATCCCCGAGGCCAGCTTGAGGTTGCTCCCCGGACAGTGGGCCACCCCGACCCGGTGACGGGCGAGGACGGCGATGTCCCCTTCCTCCAGCCATACGCCGTGGGCCAGAAGGACGGGCCGGGAGAAGACACCGAGCTCCGCGAGGTGGGCGACGGGGGTCTTGCCGGTCCGCGCCCGCATCTCCTCGTTCTCCCGTCTGGTCTCGGAGACATGGATATGAAGGGCCAGATCCTCCTCGGCCGCCGCGGCCACGACTTCACGGAGGAAACCATCCGGGCAGGTATAGGGCGCGTGGGGGCCGAGCATGGTGGTAATCCGACCGCCCGCCGCCCCCCGGTAGGCACGGGCGAACTCCACCCCGGCGGCCAGATCCTTTTCGGTTTTGGCCGGATCGAGGCCGATCAGCCCCCGCGCCAGGACGGCCCGGATCCCGGCTTCCTCCACCGCCCGGGCCACCTCTTCCATGAAGAAATACATATCGGCGAAAGTGGTGGTCCCGGAACGAAGCATCTCCACGATGGCAAGTAAACTCCCCCAGTAGACATGTTCCGCGGTGAGCTTGGCCTCGGCCGGCCAGATACGTTGGCTCAACCATTCCTGGAGGGGTAGATCGTCCCCATAACCGCGAAAGAGGGTCATGGCCGCATGGGTGTGGGCATTGACCAGGCCGGGCATAACGATCTTCCCGGCCGCCTCTATCCGCTCATCCGGCGTCCAACCCGCCGGGGGGGATCCCACCGCGGCGATGATCCCGTCCTCTACGGCCACGTCCGCATCGACCATGGGCACGAGTTCCGGGCCGGTCAGGACCAGGCCGTGTTCGAGCAAAAAACGCAATCCTCATCACCCTTTCTCGGTTTTCCCCGCCCGGGGCAACGGGGCGGATAAACCGCCCTCCCCGTGGGTGGCCACCGACGGATACGCGCGCGGCGGAGAAAGAGGGCGTGTCTCTTTTTCCCCTAAAAGTTCACCGAGGGTGACCACCCGGTAGCCACGCGCCCGGAGCTCGGCCAACAAAAGCGGCAGCGCGGCGACGGTCTTCCTCCGGTCGAGGCGGCCGTCGTGGGCCAGGATGATCGTTCCCGGCCGGATCCGGGCCAAAACTCTGGCCACCATCTCCTGCGGAGTCCGGGCTTCATGGTGTTCGAGGGCCGTGCCGGCTAAAACGATCTGTTTGCCGCAAACCCAGGCGGCCTGAAAGACGGCCAGGCTTAACCGTTCGTACGGCGGCCGGAAGAAATGCGGGACCACCCCGGTCACCTCGGCCACCATTGCGTCACCGTCGGCGATCTCTTTTTCCACCTTGTCCCGCGGCAGCTTATATAGCTCCGGGTGGCTATAGGTATGGTTCCCGATCTCATGCCCGGCGGCGACCTCCGCCCGTAACAAATCCGGCCAACGCTTGACGTTGCTGCCCACGACGAAAAAAGTGACATGGACCCCGTACCGGTGGAGCACCGCCAGGACCGCCGGGGTAAAACGGGGATCCGGCCCGTCATCGAAGGTCAGGGCGACCACGCGTTCTTTGGTGAAGCCATGCCGGACGATGGGGACCTTTTCTCCCCAGTCGAACCCGGCGAAAGGCGTCCATGCGGCCGCCGCGGCCCGCGGGATGGCGACCCCTATCAATACCAGGAAGAGGAACGCCAAATTACAAAGATAACGCAAAAGGCCAAGCCTCCACCTTTCCGCGCCTGGGACAGGCTCAAAAAGCCTCTTGCCAGCTCTCCAGATATTTTTGCTGTTCCGGTGTTAGGGTGTCAATGGAGATCCCCATAGCCGCCAGGGCCAGGCGCGCCACCTCCTCGTCGACCGTCGCCGGAACCGGATGGACCCCAGGGGGAAGCTCGTGGCGGTAATGGAAAAGATAACGCAGGGCCATGGCCTGGACGGCGAAGGAGAGGTCCATGATCTCCACCGGGTGCCCGTCCCCGGCGGCCAGGTTGACGAGCCGTCCCTCCGCCAAAAGATAAAGCCGTTTCCCGTCCGAAAGTTCGTACTCGTCGACGTTGGCCCGCACCCGGCGGACTCTCACCGCCAGCTCCGCCAGCTCGTTTTTGGCCACCTCCACGTCGAAATGGCCCGCATTGGCGAGAAGCGCCCCGTCCGGCATGCGCAAGAAGTGTTCGCGGCCGAAGACCCCGAGGCAGCCAGTGACGGTGATGAAGATGCGGCCGATGGAGGCGGCCGCCAAAGAAGGCATGACTTCAAAGCCGTCCATGACGGCCTCCAGGGCCTTTACCGGATCGACCTCGCAGACGATGACCCGCGCGCCAAGTCCCCGGGCGCGCATGGCCACCCCGCGGCCGCACCAGCCGTAACCGGCTACCACCACTGTTTTCCCCGCCACGAGCAGGTTGGTGGTGCGCATGATGCCGTCCCAGACCGACTGGCCGGTCCCGTAACGGTTGTCGAAGAGGTGTTTGCAGCGGGCGTCGTTGACGGCCATCATCGGGAACCCCAACACCCCTTCGGCGGCCATGGCCCGCAGACGCCGCAGCCCGGTGGTGGTCTCCTCGCAGCCGCCGATGACCCGGGGCAGGAGGTCCCGCCGGTCGGCGTGCAAAGCCGTGGCCAGATCCCCGCCGTCGTCGATGATCAATTCCGGGCCGGTATCCAACGTGGCCAAGATGTGGCGGTGGTACTCTTCCGGCGTGGCGCCGTGCCAGGCAAAAACGGCTATCCCCCGCTCCACCAGGGCCGCCGCCACGTCGTCCTGGGTGGAAAGGGGGTTGCTCCCGGTCACCGCCACCTCCGCCCCGGCCTCCCGGAGGCAGAGGGCGAGATTGGCCGTCTTGGCCTCAAGATGGATGGATAAAGCGATCCGGCGGCCGGCGAAGGCCTTCTCCGCCGCCAGGCGGGAACCGATCGCCCGCAACACGGGCATGTGGGCCGCGGCCCACTCGATCTTCTCGTGGCCCCGGGGGGCCAAACGCGGATCGCGGATGATGGATGGGGGCATCAAGGCCGCCTCCTCGGAAAGCTTTTTCGGCCGGCGCATACCGTCCATAGATTCGCCCTCGAATAAAAAGACTCCTGCCGGATGGAGCCACATTGAAACCCCCCGCTAACCCGACTAAAATTTTTTCTCCCTTTCGGCAAAATCCGGCATAAATCGACACAAATTTTCAGAGCGATATGATATAATCTTTCATGACAAATTTATACAGCACATCCTATCGGAGGGGATATCCATGAAGAGCCGTTTAGTCCTTTCCTTCGCTCTCGTCCTCTCCTTCCTCGCCGCCTCTTTCGGCCTTACCGAACCGGTTTACTACGAAGACTTCGGACACGGCAAGAGCCTCCAAGAACTCGGGTTTACCGGTTTCCATCCTTCCTTTTGGACCCTCGACCTCAAAGGCCGTTACATGAAAGGCATCAATCCCGGCGGCATGGGCCGCGCGGCGGAGATTTACACCCCGCGCTTCGCCGCAAGTAGAAGGCATAACGAACTCGCGGTGGAATGGAAGGCAAACTTTCTCGCCGGCAAAGACCGGCATGGAAGCGAGGAAGAACTCGCGGTGGGCCTGGCCGATAACCGGGGGGACGTCCTCTACCGCCTGAGCATCTCCCCCACCCGCCATGGGAAGGAAGAAGGCTTCACCCTCGCCTTCTACAAAGCCGGCCGGCCCCATGAAGCCCTCCTCAAGAAGGTCTTCTTCAAGACGCCCCTCCCCGGCTGGCATACCTTCCGGATGATCTTCGCCCCGCCCGAAGCGGGCGGGGGGATCCCCGTCCTCGGTGAGGGGAAAGAAGTCCTCTCCCTTCGAGATCTAACCTATCTCGACTTCGCCGGACTCCGCTTCGCCTACCGGGCCGCGCGGCGGCATCAGGCGGTGGGGATAGACGATATCCTCGTTACCGGAGGAGAAGCCCCAAGCGCGGATACCGTTCCGCCGGTGACGAGGGACGATTACGATTACGAGCACGAGCACGAATGGAGAAGAGAACCGGTGGTGATCCATCTTACCGCTGCGGATGAAGGAAGCGGCGTGGCGGCCACATACTACCGGATAAACAACGGCCCGGTGGAATCCGGGACCGAGATCACCCTCACCGCGGATGGCATCTACGAAGTAAGCTACTGG
>JAAYXC010000038.1 GCA_012516115.1 Bacillota bacterium
CATGAAAATCTCGTCGT
The DNA here is from genome assembly GCA_012516115.1 of Bacillota bacterium. GTDB lineage: Bacteria > Bacillota > UBA4882 > JAAYXC01 > JAAYXC01 > JAAYXC01. The sequence goes on from JAAYXC010000038.1 coordinate 18, forward strand.
TATAGGTGTTGATCTCGGTTATGATCTTGGCCACTTCCGAGGCCTCTTCGGCGGTGAGGCTGATCGGCGGGAGATGGTACTTGACCGCCTCGGTCTTCATCCACTCCGCCTGGGCCTGTTTCTGCTGTGGGAGGGCGTAATACTGTTCGAGATAGCGCGGATCCTGGACGAACGGCCCGTTGGTATGGCCGCGCATGTACTTGGACATCTCTTGGGTGATGGCCGAGGCTTTCATGATCGTATCGGTATAAGTCGGATAGCCGTTTTTCATGACGTAGCTTACGCCTTCGATGCCGAAGTTCATCAGGAGATGGCCTTCCGGACTGTAGTTATAGTCGAGGAAGCGGACCGCCGCCTCCACGTTCTTGCACTTGGCGCTGATGGCGGCATTGCCGGCCTGGCCGGGCCAGATGGCCTGACAGTAACCGAACTTGGCGATCTTCTCGCCCTTCTTCGCCGCCGGCCACGGACAACCGGCCAGATCGGCTTTGGGATCCTTTTCTTTTAAGGCCGGTAACCACCGACCGATGCCGCTGCCGCCGGAGCCGTGGGCGGCGCCGGACTTACCGCTCACCATGTTGGCATCGATGGTCTTGCTGCTCACGGTGGCGAAGTTCGGATCGAGCAGGCCCTCTTTATACCACTTGTTCATGGTGAGGTAGAAGTTCTTCATATTGGGATCGATCCAGCCGTATTTGACTTTGCCCCGGTCCACGTAGAAACCTTCGCCGATGGCGGGGACGAAGCAGTTAAAGGCATTGCAGAAGTCCTCCCGCAGGCTCCCCGCGGGGATGGTGAGCGGGGCGGTGGCTCCCTTCTTCTCCTTGAAGGCCTTCAGCACCGTGTACCATTCATCGATGGTGGTCGGGATGGACAGACCCAGCTCGTCGAGCCAGTCCTTGCGGATGATGAGTCCGGCGGTGGAAAGCAACGGACCCGGACCCGTGCCCCTGAAGAACGGGAAGCAGAAGTAATCGCCTTCGTCGGTCTTGATCATCTTATCGAGATCCGGGTGCTTGCGGAGGAAGGCCCGGAGGTTAGGCGCCCATTTCTTGATGGCTGCGTTCAGCCTGATGATGATGCCGTTCTTGATGGCCGCGCTGGGACCGCCCGGGATATAGCGCCAGTAGAACTCAATGATGTCCGGCAGATCCCCGGAGGCCACCATCAAGTTAAAAGCCTCGGTGGCCGGCCCGGTGGGGCCCACGGCCTGACTCGCCACCGGAGGATGGATGTATTTAACCTTAATACCCGTTCTCTTCTCCAGTTCCTTGGCCAGCGGCAGATCACCGAAGTTCTTCGTAATGAGGGCGGTGTTCTGATGGAGCTCCATCCAGTAGGTTAAAGTGACATCGGTCTTCAACGGATACACAGACTTCGCCGAGACGGGGATGAGAACCACTAGACACGTGACCGCCAGGATGCACAAAACTCGTCGGAGCTTCTTTCCCACGTTCTGCCCCTCCTTAAAGATTAAAAATAAAGTAGCGGAGAAGAGTGCTTCGGAGCGAAGTCCGGGAAAAGTCATACTTTTTTGAACGATTCCACCCCCTTCGATCGATCCGGCCACGCAAAGGTGGTATAAGGAACAGCGTTACCACATTCGATCCCGGAAGTGCCTTATGCCTTTCAATCATCGCTTTAACTCCGTTCGTGCAGTTCGATCTTACTCCCGGCATTGAGGCGGCATCAACACACAGTTTTTTATGGGCCACACAATCCTTCGGCTTTCGGACCGTTAAAAGGCGGTCGTTTAAGCTCCGTGAACGGTCTTCCGGAAATCGGTGGGGCTTATCCCTCTCGCCCGTTTGAATGCGCGCCGGAAAGCCTTGTCGCTACCGTAGCCCACTTGGGCGGCGATGGCGGTTACGCTCAGATCCGTCCCCGCCAGAAGGCGACAGGCATGGTTCAGACGGAGTTCCTCGAGGTAATCGGAGAAATTCTTCCCTATTTCCTCTTTGAAAATTTGGGAGACATAACTGGTACATAGCTTGAATTCCTCGGCGACGGCCATAAGGCAGAGATCTGGCTGGGTATAATTTGTTTCCAGGTATTTTATGATCTTTTTTGCCAATTCTTTTCGGCCAACTTGCCTTCGTGCGGTGATTGTCGTACATACTTTTAAGAAAACGTCCACAATATGCTGATAGTATTTATTAATATTAACATTTTCCGGGATATCTGTAAAAATTTCTTCATCTATTATTCGGTAAAGTGTGTTTTTAAGCGCCACAAAAAGTTGTTTAATAATGTTAACCGGAAGTTTTCTTCGAATAAAGTTTTCCTGGTAAAGTTGATTAAAGATATTTTTAACCTCTTCTTTATTACAAAGTTGAGTTTGACGGATCAAGCGTTC
>JAAYXC010000039.1 GCA_012516115.1 Bacillota bacterium
GATAGAAAACTGTTTAAATCCAGGTTCAAAGGGTGAATCCGCATGGCTTTGACCAGAGAGCAATGGCGCGCCGCCCGCGACCGCGCCCTGACCTATCTCGCCAAGGCGGCATCGTCCTATCCCCCCGGGAGAAGGAAGATCTTGAGGTGGCCGATTTCGGCTTGGGTGACCTGGAGAACATCGGTCTCGAAATCGTCACCTATGTGAATACCGAACGGTGTTGCGCCAAAGAACTCGTGCTTTTCCCCGGCAAGATCTACCCGGAGCACCGGCATCCGCCGATAGCCGGAGAACCGGGCAAAAAGGAGACTTTTCGGTGCGGGTACGGCGAGTCTATCTTTACGTTGAAGGTCCGCCGAAGGACGGAGTGAAGGCCAGAGTACCGGAGAAATACAAGGATGCTTTTACCGTCTGGCACGAGATCGTGCTCCGGCCGGGGGAACAATACACCATCAGCCAAATACGCTGCATTGGTTCCCGGCCGGTCCGGAAGGAGCCGTCGTCTCCGAGTTTTCTACCAAGAGCCGCGACGAGGCCGACATTTTTACGAATAAAAACATAAAGAGAGGATACCAGTGGTAGAATGAGCTGTAATGGTGGGGGTAAAGGACGGAAACGGCGGAGTACGCGTAATTAGGGTTACGGCGGGGCCGGGCTTTTCGCCGCCACCATCAATGCCATTCGAACCGTTTACGCGGCGGCCGGCCCCCTGGTACGGAGTTCGTTTCATGCCGGGGAGGCGATGAGGGCATATCCGTCTTAAGCCCCGAATGGCGAAGTAGCGATCCTCGATTATGCTTGCTGGCAGGTGGTTTTGCCTACCCGGGGCGGTGGCTCACGCTAACCATTAGCCCGCGGCGGTAGGCGGTGCAAAGTATGGCTGGAGTCTTGCGGGATCCAGATCGAGATACAATGACAATGGTGAATTGCATGTTTATCAGGCCCGGCCCCTGGCGCGGAGTTCCTTCCACGCCCGGAACGATGGGAGAGGGAGGTAGCGACCATTAGAGATTCAACTTTAACACGTATCCGTCTAACACATTCTATTTATACTTGTTTTTATACCAGATAGTAGCCTCGGCGATGGCGCTTTCGCCTCCTCGTCGAAGCCATTCGCGAATAAAATCTTCGTAGCTGGAAAGAGGTTCCTTGCCCAAGATAATCCGGAGGATGTGTTCCAGGAAGAAGACGCCGGTGGGGGGTTTCAGTTCCGGCCGGTCGAGGAGAGTTTTGGGGACTTCGAAATCATATCCGGGATTATCGATACCTTCTTTGGCCAGAATCTCGTATACTTCCCGCATGCGAGGACCGTTAACCGGATCTTTACGCAGTTCGTATTCCCAGTCCATTTTTCCGTCGTTGACCATGGCGAGTAAGATGGAACGCCAGGCGTGGTCGGGATCCTGCGCCGGGTCCCAGTCGATCTTTTCTCCAGCTTTAAGGTGGTAAGTTATACCAGGAAGACCATATTTAACAAGTCGTTGTCCTTCTTCGGTAATCAGCCAATCGAAAAACCGTACGACCGCGGCCGGATCTTTAGCGGCCCTTGTCACAAACCATACGCGAAGATAGGGGGCGTATTTACCCGTTCCCCTATGGCCCTTGGGGCCTAGTGGGGCCGGAATGACGATCACTTTCGCGCCGGGGTTGCGCTTTTCTATTTCCCTTTGCCACATGGGAAGGCGGGAACCGATGTGTTCCCACATTCCGACTTTTCCGCTCAGAATCTTCGCCTCCCACATGGCCCCGGTATTAACCGGAAATTCTTGGTCTAAAAGACCCTCCAGATAGAGTTGGCGGACTGTTCCTAATGCTTGGATAAACTCCTTGCGCACGATATCCGGGACGAACCGTCCGTTAATATAATGCCAGCCGTTCGGTAGCACGCCATAAGCGCCGAAGAAACACTCCATCCAGGTCAAGTTTTCTCGTCCGATGTAGGGTATCTCGTCTTTAGCGCCGTTCCCGTTGGGATCTTTATCGCGAAATAGGCGAAGTACCTGAAGATAATCTTCGACCGTGACGGGCGTATTTGCCCCTACCCGTTTTAGCCAATCGGCGCGGATGAAGACGCCGCGCCTGGTGGGTGAGGGGAGAAGGATTTCGGGAATGGCGTAGATCTTACCGTTGACCTTTACCGCTTCCCAGACATAGGGGGGGATGCGGCGAAGTAAATTGCGTCCATACTTAAGAAGGTAGTTGTCCAAAGGGATGGCAATGCCCGAACGGATGGCTTCCGGGAAGTTAACATCGTATAAGCCGTAGGTATTGTATACGTCGGGGAGATTACCGCTGGCCAGCGCCAGCTTTATGCGATTGGGATACTCGGCATGGGGAAAGATATGGAAGGTGACCGGAACTCCGGACTTCTCGGCCATGGCGCGAAGGTAAGGCTCCACCGCGCTCGGGTAGGTCTCTCTATACCCTAACAGTTGCATATCGGTCATCATAATCACGATCGGGCGCGGGGAAGCGTGCAGAATGCCGAGCAGGGGACAAAGGATAAAAAGCGAGAACACACAGGTCCAATAAAGAGCCCGGGCTTTCACTTTTCTCCCCCCCAATCATGGGCCCTGGTATCGTTGTTCCCACTTAACCTGTCCATTTTTCCCTTTACGGGGAGACGCAAGGTCACTACGGTCCCTTGCCCTTCCACGCTCTCGAGCCGGAGGCCGAAGGCATTTCCGTAGCGGAGACGGATTCGTTCGTGGACGTTCCGGAGGCCGATGTATCTTTCCGGGGGGGCTATTTTTCCTTCTAAGACCGCTTGGATCTCGGCGAGTGTTTCGCGGTTGATTCCCACCCCGTTATCGGCTACTTCCAGTAAAAGAAACTCTTCGGTCGAACGCGCTTTTATCGTAATTTTCCAAATATGGCCGGAATTGGGCTCAAGCCCATGGAGGCACGCATTTTCGACCAAGGGTTGAAGGATTAACTTGACGATCGGTTGCCCCCAAAGTTCGGTCGGCACATCGATTTCGAATTCGATTCGTTCGCCAAAACGGAGTCTTTGAATGGCCATATAGCGCTTGACCTGTTCGATTTCTTCGCCGAGGGTGACCGTGGTTTGCTCGGTGATCATGGTGTAACGAAAGAAATCTCTTAGGTCGGTTATTACCTGACTGATCGAATCAACTCCGGAGATGATGGCTAAAGAATTGATGATATTTAGCGTATTGAAGAGAAAATGCGGATTAATTTGGGCCTGAAGGGCTTTTAATTCCGCTTCTAGCTCGTTGAGCCGACTATGATAAACGTCCTCGATCAGCGTTTGAATGCGTTTGAGCATCCAATTGAACCGCATGGTCAAGCGACCGATTTCGTCGTTTCGTTCGACGGGTAAATTCCCTTCCAGATCTCCGGCGGCTGCTTCCTTCATCATCTTTTCGAGCTTTTTGATCGGACGGGTAATGCCGATGGAGAAGCGGGCCGAAAGGGCCAAGGCTACTGTCAGGAAAAGCAGAACCGTTAAAATGGTTAAATATTTTAATTGTATGATTCCCCAGGCGATTTCGGCATAAGGAACTATCGATAATTAATACCATCCGGTAAGTTCCGAAC
>JAAYXC010000305.1 GCA_012516115.1 Bacillota bacterium
CCAAAAATTTAGTTCTTATTGATGAATTTGCCGCTAACAACGTGGTATTAGGTTGCAATACACAAACAGCTTGGTATTATGGCGAAATCAAAAACGCATTGCGACAAAAAGGTTGTCCGTTACCTGAAAACGATATTTGGATTGCGGCGATCGCATTACAGTATGATCTGACTTTGGTCACGCGTGACAGACATTTTCAGGAAATCGAGAATTTAAAGACGGTAACATGGTAGCCTCATATTAGTGGTTCACCCCGGGTCTGTCGGGTCAACAAAGGATGAAAATGCGGATTCAAGCTTCGCTTGTTCCTCGAGCGACGAGCGACCGGCGACGAGTTGCGGTTAATCCATGTTTGCCACCGGGAGGCGAGGCGGTTGGCGGAGAAACTTTCCGAGAAGTAGAAAGCCCTCGAACTGGTCCTAAGCCAGATCGAGCGGCAGTTCGGCAAAGGGGCCATCATGCGCCTGGGCGAGGCGTCGAACAAGATGAACGTCACGGTTATCCCCACCGGCGCCCTCACTTTGGACGTGGCCCTCGGCGTGGGCGGCATCCCCCGGGGGAGGGTGGTGGAGATCTACGGGCCCGAGTCCTCCGGCAAGACCACGGTGGCCCTGCACATCGCGGCCGAGGCGCAAAAGCTCGGCGGCACGGCGGCCTTCATCGACGCCGAGCACGCCCTCGACCCGGTCTACGCCCGTAAACTCGGGGTCGACATCGATAACCTGCTCGTCTCCCAGCCGGACACCGGCGAACAGGCCCTGGAGATCGCCGAGGCCCTTGTTAGGAGCGGCGCGGTGGATGTCATCATCGTGGACTCGGTGGCGGCCCTGGCCCCGCGGGCCGAGATCGAAGGCGAGATGGGCGACGCCCACGTGGGGCTCCAGGCGCGGCTCATGTCCCAGGCCCTGCGGAAGCTCACCGCGGCCATCAGCAAGTCGAACACCGTGGCCATCTTCATCAACCAGATCCGGGAGAAAGTCGGGGTCATGTTCGGGAACCCCGAGGTGACCCCGGGTGGCCGGGCGCTTAAGTTCTATGCCTCGGTGCGGCTCGAGGTGAGAAGGGTCGAGAGCATCAAACAAGGCAACGACGTGGTCGGCAACCGGACCAAAGTCAAGGTGGTCAAGAACAAACTGGCTCCTCCGTTTAAAGAAGGGGAATTCGATATCCTTTACGGCGAGGGTATCTCCAAGGCCGGCTGCATCCTGGACATGGCCACAGACTTGAACATCGTCACCAAGAGCGGAGCCTGGTATTCTTACGGCGAGACCAGGCTCGGCCAGGGTCGTGAGAACGCGCGGGATTTCCTCAAGGCCAATCCGGAGATGTTGACCGAGATCGAACAGAAGGTCTGCGCGGCCATGGGGCTGGTCCGTAACCTGGGCCTGCCTCCGGCGGAACAGGAAAAAGAAACGGCCGCCGGTAAGACGCGGTGAAGGAAGGATGTCCTCTCCCGGTGCGCTGGAGGCGGCCGCGAGGCTCTTGGCCCGACGGGATTATACCCGGCAAGAATTAAGGCAACGCCTGGCCAATAAAGGGTTTGCCGCCGCCGAGGTGGAGGAGGCGCTGGCCCGCCTGATGGCCTGGGGTTACCTGGACGAGCGGGCCCTGGCCCGGCGCCTGGTGGAAGAGGCCATCACCAGACGGCCCCGGGGTCGGGCGTTCGTGGTGGCGGAGTTAAAAGCGCGGGGGATTCCCGATGAGATCATCGCGGAAAGCCTCGCCTTTTATCCCCCGGCGATGGAAGAAGAGGTAGCGAGAAAAGTCCTGACCCGCTTGGGGTATACCTTGCCGCCTCCCTTGGGCGAGCGTCCCCGCGTCTGGCGGACTTTGTTACGGCTTGGGTTCCCAGAGACGCTGGTCGCCCATCTCTGCGGGATCCCCGAGACTTGACACTTCCTGGGCCGAAGAGATAGAATAGCGGTGGAGAAGAACCAAACCAGGCCGAGTTCTTACTCGGCTTTGTTTTATCTCGGAATTTTATTCCGGAGGAGGTGGTAGCGATCGGTCCAATCTTCCTTTACGCCCTGCTGCTTCTGGCAGGAGGGGTTCTGGCTTACGCGATTATGCGCCTGATCGGCGTGGTACAACTACATTCGGCGAGGGAACGAGCCCGGGAATTACTGGAAGAAACGAAACGGGAGGTCGAGGCGAAGAAGCGGGAAGCCCTTCTCGAAGCCAAAGAAGAAGCGTTAAGGGTCAAGAACGAACTGGAAAAAGAAATCCGCGAACGGCGGAACGAGACCCTGCGGATGGAGAGGAGACTCCTCCAAAAAGAAGAGTCCCTCGACCGCAAGATGGAACAACTCGAGAAGAAAGAAGAAACCTTGGCCAAAAAGGAAGCGGAGTGCGATCGGCTGAAGACCGAACTGCAAGAGCTTCAAGTTATTAAGCGGCGTGAACTTGAGCGGATCTCCGGTGTCTCTTCCGAGGAGGCACGGAAGATCCTCCTCGCCGAGGTCGAGAAGGAGATGAGCGCCGAGATCGCCCAGCGCATCAAGGAGATGGAGGCACGCGCCAAGGAAGAATGCGACCGGCGGGCGCGGGAGATCCTCTCTTTGGCCATTCAGCGGTGCGCCGGTGACCATGTGGCCGAGGCCACGGTCTCGGTCGTCGCGCTGCCGAACGACGAGATGAAGGGGAGGATCATCGGTCGGGAAGGCAGGAACATCCGGGCTCTGGAGACCTTGACCGGGATCGATCTGATCATCGATGACACACCGGAGGCGGTCATCCTCTCCGGTTTCGACCCGGTCCGACGCGAAGTGGCCCGGCTGGCCCTGGAAAAACTCATCGCCGACGGCCGTATCCACCCCGCCCGCATCGAAGAGATGGTGGAAAAGGCCCAGAAAGAGGTGGACAATATCATCCGGGAAGAAGGCGAGCGCGCGGCCATCGAGACCGGCGTGCACGGTCTCCATCCGGAACTCATCCGCCTTTTGGGCCGACTTAAATTCAGGACCAGTTATGGCCAGAACGTTTTGAAGCATTCCATCGAGGTGGCCCATCTGGCCGGGATGATCGCCGCCGAGATCGGGGCGGATGTGGCCCTGGCCAAGCGGGCCGGCTTGCTTCACGACATCGGTAAGGCCCTGGACCACGAGGTGGAGGGACCTCATGTGACCATCGGGGCGGAGGTGGCGCGCAAGTATAAAGAGTCTCCCCTGGTGGTGCAGGCCATCGCCGCCCACCACGGAGATGTGGAACCAGGCTCGGTGGAAGCCGTGTTGGTTCAGGCGGCCGACGCGGTCTCGGCGGCCAGGCCCGGGGCGCGCCGTGAAACCCTGGAGAGTTACCTCAAGCGGCTCCAGAAACTGGAGAGCATTGCCGATTCCATCGAGGGGGTGGAGAAAGCCTATGCCGTCCAGGCCGGCCGGGAGATCCGGATTATGGTGCGGCCGGAAAAAGTCGATGACGCCAATGCGGTACGCATTGCCCGCGAAGTGGTAAAGAAAATCGAGAACGAACTGGAATATCCGGGGCAGATTAAGGTTACCGTGATCCGGGAAACCCGGGCGGTCGATTACGCGAAATAAAAGCGTCCGGCCGCATGGCGGCCGGGCCGGGGGGAGGGGAGGGAGGCCAGATGAAGGGAGTCTTCTCCAAGGAAGGCGAAGCCTTCACCAACAGCATGAACCTCATCGCTTCGCTGCTCGTCCGTTATCCTTCCATCGCTACGGTAAGTCTCGAGCCGGAGCAGAAATCGCTGGGATTTACCTTCGTGGTGGCCCGGCCCTTGACGCACCCGGAATTCCGGCATTTTGTGGCCACGGTAAAGAAGAATCTGGGTGTTCTCGCCGACCTGCTCGGCCAACCTCCCGGTCTCGTAGAGGTCAAGCTTTCCCATCATGAGGGGATGTCCTTCCTTGAAGTCACACGGGATATTGCCACGTTGACCCCGGAAGAGATCTCGCTTCTCACCGTCTTGCTCGAGCAGGAATTCGGCGGGGCGCTCATCCGGGAGCAGGAGGAATTCCTGGAGGAAGAAGATAAGGCCTTCCAGGAAGAGATGATCGGACGGATGCTGGAAGACCTTAAAGACTCCCGCCAGGAAAGAAAACTCATCGGGTTTCGTGAGGACGGACGCGTCATGGTCTTTAACCGGGCGACCGTGCAGAAATGACCTGCCTTGGCAGGTCGTTTTTTTTGGTCTTCCTTGCGTTTTCACTTTTAGCACAGGCAGTGGGAGGGGGTCTTTTGCGCCTTTTGTTTTTGGGCGACGTGGTGGGG
>JAAYXC010000306.1 GCA_012516115.1 Bacillota bacterium
CCTCGGCCAATGCGGGTCTCTCCCTTCCTTATTTTGACGGAAAAAAGAGCTCGACGCACCGTACGATCCCTCGTCTTTCATCTTCGAGTGATTTCCGGGGGATGCTTTAAGTATATCTCACTATAGGAAAACCTGTACCCGTCGGTTTTCCGGCGGAAGATGAAGGAAGGAATTCCCCGCCACCACGGCGAAAAAATTTATATAAAGAGCCGTGGGACGCCCGTCCGCGGGTCGTTTATTTTTTCCGCCAAAATAAGGAAGGGAGAGACCCGCATTGGCCGAGGGTCGCCTGCCGCTACCGGCCAACCCACTGAAGATCACCACCAGGGAGATCTACCGGGGCTGGCAAGAAGAACTCGCTCAACTTCAGCGACGTTGGAACGAAATCCAGGCCAACGCCCGCCAGGAACGCGGCGAAGGAATGGAGGAGGCCGAGGGGCTCCGTCTCCGTCTCCAGGCCCTGCGCGACCTCATCGCCGAAGCGGTGGTGATCGGCGGCGATCCTGCCTCCTGGCGGACGGAGGTGCCGGTGGTCCGGCTGGGGAGCACGGTGGAGATCGAGTTCGAGGACGGGGCGAAAGAGAATTTCCTCTTCGTCGGCTTGGCCGGCCCCAAGGATGAGAGGGTCCTGACCCCCAAAACCCCCCTCGGTGCCGCCATTCTGGGTCGCCGAGTGGGGGAGCGGGTGACCTATACGGTGGGGAACGCCACCTACCAGGTGGTGATCCGCCGCTGCCTCGTGCCGGGGGAAGGGTTGTTACCCCAAAAGCGCCAGCCGGCACCCGGTCGCCCCAGGATCGACCTCCTGGTGGGCAAAGACGAGAACGAGGAGGCGGCCAAAGTGGCCCTGGCCCTCATTGAACTCCAGAAAGAAGCGGTCCCCCCGGGGGAGATCGTCGTCTCCTGGCGGGCCCCCTACCAGAGCCGGCCGCTGGAGCAGGCCCTGGCGGCGGCCGGGATCCGGTATCGCCTGGAGGGAGTGGAGGGTTTTTACGATCTGCCTCCCATCAAGGGCATCCTCGCCCTCCTCCGGCTTCTCGTCGCCCCGGCCGACGGCCGGGCCCTCTTCGAGGTTCTGCATACTTTTACCGCGGCTCCGGTCGAGGCCCTGGAAGCCCTGGCCCGGGTATGGCAGGGCCCGGCGGCGACTCCCCTCCCCCGTCCGCTGGCCCGGATCAAGGGCGTCGAGCGTGTCCTGGAGGTCCTCCGCGACCTCGCGCCGACGTCGGAAAAGTTGGCCCCGCATGCCGTCTTGACCGAGCTGGCCCGGACCATCGGCCGTCTCCGGCCGGATCTGGTGCGGGAAGGGTTACTTTCTCCCTGGCATGCCCTGCTTCAGGCCTCGGCGGGTCATACCGGCATCCGGAGTTTTCTCGAACGGGCCGAAGAAATCGCCGGGAAATCGCGGCGGAAACCCAAGGACGGGATCCTCCTCACCCCGCTGGATCTCTTGGCCGGTCGGACGTTTCAAATCCTTTTTCTGACCGGGGTCAACGAAGGGGCCCTCCCTCTGCTTACCGGCGGACAGGAATCCCTCCCGGCCGAGCGGGAACTTTTTTACGGGGTCTTAACGGCGGCCGGAAGCGTGACCCTGAGC
>JAAYXC010000455.1 GCA_012516115.1 Bacillota bacterium
ACCGCTGCGGATCATGTGGTGGGGCTCCCAGACGCGACACGAAAGAACCCTGGCCGTACTCAACATGTTCACCAAAAAAACGGGGGTCCGCTTTGAACCCGAGTTCTATGGGTTCGATGAATACTTCTCCAAGCTGAACATCCTCATCGCCGCCAACGATCCCCCGGACCTAATGCAGATGGGCGGGAACTTCCCCACTTACATGGAACACATCGAGCCTCTGAAAAAGTATATCCAGGACGGGACCATCGATGTCTCCAACACCGATAAAAGCTTCATTTCCATTACAACTCTGGAAGGCAACACCGTGGGACTTTCTTCCGGGACCAACGCCCCGGCCATCGCTTACGATCCCGCCATCTTCAAAAAAGCAGGCGTACCTCTCCCCAATTTCAAATGGACGTGGAGCGATTTCGAAAAAGCCGCGCTTACCATCCACAAAAAACTGGGCATCCTCGGCTGCGGTTTGACCCGCAACGATGAGTTCTGGAGCCTCACCACCTATGTCTCGCAGTATGACACGGGCGAGAGTCTTTTCCTGGAACCTTACCGTCTGAAACTGAATTACAAGAACGACAAGTATATTGTCGATTATCTGAAAAGGGTCCAGCGGTTGACCAAGGCCGGTGCCTACCCCAATCCGGCGCAGATGGCCGAGATCAAAGACATCGAAGGCAATCCGCTGGTCAGAGGGGAGGCGGCCATGGCCTGGCTCTACAGCAACCAGTTTGTCGCCCTCTCCAAAGCCGCCGGGCTCCCGCTGGCCCTTGTCTGTCTCCCGCGCGTCAAGAGAAACGGACCACTGGCCCAGACGATCATGTCCTCCCAGATGTTCTGTATCGCCAAAAACTCCAAACATAAAAAGGCGGCCGCCGAATTCATCAACTTCTTCATCAACGACGTGGAGGCGAACCTGGTTCTGAAAGGGGAACGCGGCGTACCCATTATGAGGCACATCCGCGAGGCGTTGGCTCCCCAGCTTTCCGAGGCCGAAAAAGAAATCTACAATTACCTCAACCAGCTGGGCAAAGAGGCGGCTACGGGCATCGTTTTGGACTCGCCGGTGCAGACGCAGATCAGGGATATTTACATCCGCCTGGCGGAGGAAGTCGTGTTCAACAAAATCACGCCGGCGGAAGCCGCCAAACGCGTCAGAGCGGAGGCCGAGGACGCGCTGAAGAGATATGCCCAGCAACAATGAACCTGCCTCGATGATTAATTTCGTTCTGCGCACATGCCCCAACTGAAATTGGGGCATGTGCTATTAAAACATGACATTAAGACCTGAACGTCAAGGGGGCTACGGAATGGCCAGAAAAACTAAATCGCCTTTCGTTTATAGAGAAGCAGTCAGTGGTTATGTTTTTGCCGCGCCGTTTATCATTGGTTTTCTTGCTTTTACCATAATACCCATGATTTATTCTTTGTATATTTCATTCACCGATTTCAGAATCACCTCGGCGCCAATATGGATAGGGTTTAACAACTTCAGGCGAATGTTCACCAGCGATCCTCGTTTTCTGAAGTCGGTGACCGTTACTTTAT
>JAAYXC010000307.1 GCA_012516115.1 Bacillota bacterium
GTCTAGCACCGATCCTACACCGCGTAGGGCGATGCCGTCGTACCCTAGGGCAGAGGCAGCCTCGAGGATCTGCGGCCATGTCCAGTGCGGGCAGCCGAGCGTGCTAAAGGCGATCTGCATTTTTATCCCTCATTTTATGGACAACTCAAACTTTTACTAACTCGGCACGACTATATTCTTACAGGTTCCACGGCTCTTCCACCACGATCGTCTCTTCCCGCCGCCAACCCACCGAGACCATGGCCAGTGGCGCGCCGACGGTCTCGGCGATCCAGTCGAGATAGGCGCGGGCCTCGCGGGGAAGGTCGGCAAGGGTCTTCGCCCGGGTAGTATCCTTTTGCCAACCCAGGAACTCCCGGTAGATGGGTTCGCACTCCTGAAGCACACGAAGGCTGGCCGGAAACTCGGTCAGGACCTCCCCGCGATACCGGTAGGCGGTGCAGACCCTGATCGTCGGGAAGGGGTCCAAAACGTCCAACTTGGTCACGGCCAGGGCCGTAACGCCGTTGATGCGCGCCGCGTGGCGGGCGATGACCGCGTCGAACCACCCGCACCGCCGCGGTCGGCCGGTGGGGGTGCCGTACTCGCGGCCCCGACCATCTTGGCCGTCGCGGAGTTGTGCAGCCTGGTCCGGTGGGAGCTCGGTCGGGAAAGGCCCCGCGCCGACCCGGGTGGTATAGGCCTTGATCACCCCCAGGACCCCGTCGATCCGGGTGGGACCGATGCCGGCGCCGGAAGCGACCCCGCCCGCCCCCGGCGAGGAAGAAGAGACGAAGGGGAAAGTCCCGTGGTCGATGTCGAGCAGACTGCCCTGGGCCCCTTCGAAGAGGACGCGGCGACCTTCATCCAGGAGCTTGTTTACCAGCACCGAGGTATCGGTGACCAGCGGCCGCAGGGCCTCGGCATATGCGAGATAAGCGCGCAAAAGGGGCTCGACCTCTAGCGGTTCGCGCCCGTAAAGGCCGACCAGGAGACGGTTCTTGGCCGCCACCACCTGCGGGAGCTTGGCCCGGAAGTACTCCTCATCGATGAGATCGCAGATGCGGATGGCGTCGTAGCGACCGTACTTGTCCATATAGGCCGGGCCGATGCCCCGGCCGGTGGTCCCGAGCTTGTCCTCGGTCCGCCGCTCCTCCTCCAGCCGGTCGAGCAGGGCATGGTAGGGGAAGATCACATGGGCCCGGTCGCTGATTCGTAAGCCATCGGGACTAAAACCCCTGCGACGCAACCCCTCGATTTCGCCCAGTAAGACGGCGGGGTCGATGACCACACCGTTGCCGATAATACAAAGCACGTCTCGGTAGAGGATCCCCGAGGGAAGGAGGTGAAATTTAAATTCCTCCTCGCCCACCGCCACCGAGTGTCCGGCATTGTTCCCTCCCTGGTAACGGACCACCGCGTCCGCCCCCGCGGCGAGGTAGTCGATGATCTTCCCTTTACCTTCGTCGCCCCACTGCATTCCGGCGATGACCAGGGCCGGCATTGGCCCCACCTCCCGCGGATATTGTACCATAAGAAATGAAATAAGATGAATCAATCTATTTTATGGTTTCAATAAGTGAAACTAATAAAAACCGGTCGGACCGGGTCAAAGGAGGGGAAAAGAGCGTTTCCCGGCCTTGACCGGATCCCTCTCTCCGTGCCAGGATCGAAGCATGGAACTGCATCAACTCCGGATCTTCTTGAAGGTCATAGAGCATGCCAGCTTCAGCCGGGCCGCGGCGGCGCTCCACCTGACCCAGCCGGCCGTAAGCCAGCAGATCCGGGCCCTCGAGGAGGAACTGGGCCTCGAGCTCCTCCAGAGGATCGGGCGGACGATCCGGCCGACCAAGGCCGGGGAAGTGCTCCTGGAGTACGCCCGGAACATCCTGACCCTCGCGGAGAAAGGCGAGCGGGCCCTGGCCGAGTTCCGTGCCGAACGACGCGGAAGGTTGATCCTGGGTGCCGGGAATACCAACATCACCTTCCGTTTGCCGCCTTTGCTCCAGGAATACCGCCGGCGGGAGCCGGGGGTGGAAGTGGTGGTGAAGGCGGGTAACTCCCACCAGCTCCTGGCCCTGCTGGATGAAGGGCAGATAGATGTGGCCCTCGTCACCTCTCCGGTGGAGGGAAGGGCTTTCCATTTCATCCCCCTTTTCCATGATGAGATCATCCTCATCCTCCCGCCCGAGCATCCGTTCGGCGGCAAGGGGAGCTTAACTCCGGAAGATCTCCCCGGGGTACCGGCCATCCTTTTCGCCCGCGGCTCCGGTTTCCGCCGTTTTCTGGATAACGCCTTCGCGCGGGCCGGTTACCGACCCGAGGTGTTGATGGAACTGGAGAGCATCGAGGGGATTAAGCGGCTCGTCCAGATCGGCCTCGGGCTGTCGTTCCTCCCCCGGGTGGCCGTGGAAGAGGAGCTCAAGGGAGGGAGCCTCCGCACCCTGCCGGTGGCCGGCCTCGTCCCGGCCACCCGCACCACCCACGCCGTCTACCGGCCGGAGCCGTTCCTGCCCACGCCCCTGCGCGCCTTCCTCGAGCTCCTCCATGAATTCTATGGAAAATCTCCGGGACCGGAATCATAAGGGTTCATCCGGGGAAGACTGGGACCGGAAGGCCGACGACCGGCTTTCGGTCCGGGATCACCGCTGGGGTGACGTCGGCCTTTTCCATAGAGCGCGGGCAGGGAGCCATGGCTTCCTGCCCCGGTCTTTTTGGGCCGAGCTTCTATCCCGCGGTTTTGCCTGCTCGTGCTCAGCGAAGCGGTGCTCGCGCTCGTAATCGAGCATTC
Source organism: Bacillota bacterium (assembly GCA_012516115.1). GTDB lineage: Bacteria > Bacillota > UBA4882 > JAAYXC01 > JAAYXC01 > JAAYXC01. Next base: position 2,771 of record JAAYXC010000307.1, read on the forward strand.
AACGATTAGGGCTGTTTCGACGAACACGAGAACGAGTACGAGCACGAGCACGACCGTTCAAACGAAGATGAGGGGATGCATAAAACCATGTCGGGTGGGATAGAATTATATAGGGACCGCGAGACGGTCCGCGTCACGAGTCCGCGAAGGCGGCTCCCAGGTTGGTTGCTTTGCAGCCACTGCCCATCCCTTGAGGAGATGGGTGACGTTCGGACCCTCTCTGCGGTCCCCATTTCTTCATCTGGAGGCAGGAATCTTCATTCCCGGGGCGAAATATGCCCGAGGTCTGCCCTCTTCCCGCGACGAAGGGGCAGTGGGAGGTTTTCGCCCTTGTCACGCCTCGGTGCCGATCTCCTTTTGATCCTCGTGGCCCTGGTTTGGGGCGGCTCGTTCGTCGTGGTCCGCGACTCACTCAAGCACATCCCCCCGTTCCTCCTGATCGGCGGCCGCTTTGCCCTGGCCTTCGCCGCCCTGATTCTGATCTTTCCACGCCGTCTCCGGGCCTGGCGGGAACATCTCGGCGCCGGAGCACTCTTGGCCCTGCCCCTCCTCGGCGGATTCGTCTTTCAAACCCTGGGCCTACGCCATACCACCGCAAGCATCTCGGGGTTCCTCACGGGGCTAAACGTCATCTTCGTGGCCCTCTTCGTGGCGGCCGGACGCGGAGGAGAGCTCGATCCGCGTTCCGCCTCCGGCGCGGCCCTGGCCGGCCTCGGGGTGACCTCCCTCTGCTGGCGGCCCGGGGGATTCTCCCTGGGGTCGGGGGAGCTCCTCACCCTGATCTGCGCGGTTTGTTTCGCGGCCCATATCGTCCTTACCGGCCGCCTGGCGCCCGGACGCGATCCGGTGGTCCTGCCCGCCGTCCAATTCGCCGCCGTGGCCGCCTGCGGCCTGGCTTTCCATCTCCTTCTCGAGGAAGGCGGCTTCGCCTCCGCGCTCCGCGCCGGTTGGCCGGCCCTGCTTTATCTGGGCCTCGCCGCCACGGGCTTCGCCTTCCTGGTCCAAACTGCGGCCCAGCGCCATACGCCGCCGGTGGACACGGCGGTCGTCCTCACCACCGAGCCCCTCTTCGCGGCGATCATCGCCGTGGCCCTGGGCGGGGAGCAAGTCACGGCGCGGATGGTCCTGGGAGGCGGAATGATCTTCGCCGCGATGCTGCTGGCGGTGATTTCGCCGGAGAACGGGGATAAGGACGAAAAATTAATAAATCTCAAAACCATTTTATCACACGAAGACGCAAAGACGCGAAGGTAACAAAAAACAAGCTATTAACCATCATTCCCTATTCGGGCCCTTCGCGGCTTCGCGTGAGA
>JAAYXC010000308.1 GCA_012516115.1 Bacillota bacterium
GATAAAGGTTCATGGCCACGGTGTAGGCGGCCATGTTCGGGCCACCGTTCATGTCCGTCAGGATCAAGGGCTCCGTGAAGAGCTGCATGCTACCGATGATGGAGAGGGTGACGGCATACATGATCATCGGCCGGAGGAGCGGGAGGGTGATGCGGAAGAAGATCTGCCGCCAATTGGCTCCATCTACCCGCGCGGCCTCGTAATAATCGTGACTGATGGATTGGAGGCCGGCGAGGTACAGAATGGTGTTCCAGCCAGTCCACTGCCAGATAATGAGGATGGAAACGGCGGGTTTGACGTAGGCGGCTTTGCCTAACCAATCGATGGGAAAATCTATGTGGAACAGGTTAAAAAGGAACTTGACCGGGGTCAGGGCATAGAGATATTCCAGCGCATAGTTGAGGAGGCCCATTTTGTAGCTGAACAAACAGCGGAAAAGAAGGGAGATGACGATGGAGGCCGTTAAGTACGGTAAGAAGAGAGTACCTTTGAAGAAGTCTTTGAATTTTACAAAACCGGCATTCAGGATGAAAGCGAAAAAGAGGGCCAGGATATGCTGGGGCACGGCCGACATGAACATGAGGACGATCGTGTTCTTGACTGCCAGCCAGAAGCTGTCGTCGGTCAATAAATAGGTATAGTTCTTGAGCCCCACGTACTTCATCGGACCGACGCCGTTCCAGGAATGAAAGCTCAGATAGAGGGAGAACAAGAGAGGGAAGGCCGAGAAGACGAGGAATGAAATGAAGAACGGCGAAACGAAGACGTACGGAGCGGCTTTCTGTCGCCAGCGCAACCGTTTGTACGAAACCCTTCTCTCGGCTATCAAGATCATTACCTCCTTAGTTGGGATGGAGGGACCGGCTAAACCGGCCCCCCCCTCCAAGGCGACGAGATGATGCCACACCGTCTTAGCGGGTAGTCCGCCGTTCGATCTGCTCTTTGGCCTCGGCCAAAGCCTCGTCGATGTCCCTGCCTTCGCTCAAGACCTGGGTGAGGGCCCGGTTGACCAGGTCGTTGGCGACCACGTCGAACTTGTTGGTGGGGATGGCCGGGATCTGCTTGGCTATATCGATCCAGAGCAGACGGGCCTGCTGGCCGCCGAGGAATTCGATCTTCTCCTTGAAATAGTCGCCGCTCCAGGCGGGCATCCAGGCGGGGAAGGCGTTGGTGGTCTTAAACGAGCTCATCTGGGCTTCCACATCGGTCGTGGCATACTCGATGAACTTCCAGGCCGCTTCTTTATGCGGGCTTTGCTGCGGGATCGCGAGGAAGGACCCGCCCCAGCTCACCATGAGAGGTTTCTGACCGGCCTTCAGCGCCGGGAACGGTGCTACTCCCCATTTACCGGCGGTCTCCGGAGCCATCCAGTTCTGCAGGTGACCGCCAAGCCAGGCTCCGGTGGGTTGATAGGCGATGAGTCCTTCCTTGAAACAGGTATACCACTCGTTCGTCCAGGCGCCGATTTGGGCATCCATCCCGGCATCGCGGAACTTCTTCGCCCAGGTAAAGGCGTCCTTGAACCGCTGGGTGGTGACGAGGCAATTCCCTCTCTTGTCGAAGAACGGGCCGGTCTTGATGATCAGCGTGGCGATGTCACCGGCGTTCGCGATGAGCCAGCGGTCGATCTTGCCATCGCCGTTGGTGTCGCGCGTGACCTTTTTGCCGAAGTTATAGAGGTCCTCAAGGGTCTTAATGTCCTCGATCTTCTGTCCGAGGGAAGCGAAGATGTCGCGGCGATAGTAGGCGCAACCCGGGGCGATGTCGACGGGCATCGCGATAAGCTTGCCCTCGTCGGTAGTGGCCTGGGCCCAGGCGAAGGGGACGACGTTTTTCTTGTAACGATCGGCGTTAAATGGCTTCCGACGGAGATCCACCAGGCCTCCCATGGAGACGAATTTGGCGATGTAGCCGATCTCGATGGCCACCACATCAGGAGCGCCGGATCCGGCCGCTATGGTCGTCACCAGGTTGTTGTGATGATCGGCGTAACCGAGGGACTTGATCTCGACCTCGATGTTGGGGTACTTGGCCTGAAACTTGGGAAGCAGGGCCTTGTAGGCCGTGTCGAGGTCGGGGTAGACGCCGATGACGATCTTCTCCTTTTGGGCCGCGCCCGCGACCGCAAAGGTAGCGGACAAAAAGCAAAAAATTGCCAAAATCCAGATTATAAATATTTTCTTCTTCAAATTCTTCCCCTCCCAACTTTTTCAAGGCTGGACTTCTGAATCCCGAAGAGCAACACGAGAAAAGGGATAAACGGACCCCTTCATCACCTCCTGTTTCGTCAGCCCTCCATAAGCTTCATTATTTCTTCGTTATTTTGTTGCCATGGGTCGGGTATTGGATCGATGTTGGGCTCCACATGATTCGCGGATTACCAATTCCGTCTTGAGGACTAGACGAGTGTAATCTTTCTCCTCTCCGGAGAGCAAACGTAAGAGCTTGCCCGTCCCAATGCTGCCCATCTCGGCAAGTGGCTGGTGGACCGTGGACAGCCTTGGCCTGACCACACTGGCATGGCTGATGTCATCGAAGCCGACGAGGGCCAAATCATCTGGTACGTGCAGTCCTTTTTCTTCGAGGAATTCCATAAGGCCGATGGCTATCATATCCGAGGCGCAGAACACCGCGGTGGGTCGAGGAGATCTTGCTAAAAGGGCGGAACCACTGGCCCGGCCGCATTCTTTCGTGTAGTTCTCGCAGATTATCTCGTCCGGGATGAGCCCTGCTTCCTTCATGGCCTCGCGATAACCCCGGATGCGCTCTCTGCTTTCCGGTAAGTCTCCGGAGACGGTGATCATGGTGATCCGCTTATGGCCGAGGGCGATGAGGTGGCGGGTGGCCTGGAGGCCCCCCTGAAAGTTATCCACCACCACGCAACTCACATCCGCTTCGAGACTGCCGTCTATGATGACGAGGGGGAAACCGTCGGCGCTTAATTTTACGATGGCATTTGTATCTACATCCCGGGGGGTCAAGATTAAGCCGCCGTCGATCCGCCTTTGTCTGAGAAGATGCACATAGGTCACGGTCCGCTTTATGTTTTGGCCGATACCACAGACCACCATATGATAGCCGGCGTGCGAAAGCGTTAACTCGATGCTGTTAAGGATGGGCGCATAGAAGGGACTGTCTATTTCCGGTACGAGAACGCCTATGAGGTTGCTTCGCTTGAGAGTTAGACTTCGGGCTTGCGCATTGGGTTGGTATTGCAGTTTCTTCATCGCGCGCGTGACTTTGGCCAAGGTTTCTTTACTGACCGGAAGGTTGTTTAAAACCCTGGAAA
>JAAYXC010000309.1 GCA_012516115.1 Bacillota bacterium
ACTTTATCGAAGCAAGTATTTCTAATTAATTACTTTTGGTGGGGCCACACGAAAAGCAAAATTATAGAAAGGGAGGGAAAAGATGAAAAGGAAGATTATCGCCTTTGGTTCGGTAGCCCTTTTTTTAGCCATGCTCATGGTGGCCCAGGCTGCCGTTTGGTCCTCTTCGGATCCGTGGGCCAGCTGGTCCAATGGCGGCTACATTCTCTACAACAACGTTTGGGGTAGCGGTGCCGGGCCGCAGACCATCTGGGCCAACTCCTACAGCAACTGGGGCGTTTGGGCCGATCATCCCGATACCAGCGGGGTCAAGTCCTATCCGAACTGCACCAAGGAGATAAATAAGAAACTCAGCGCCCTGGGCAGCTGCACGAGCAGCTTCAACGTCACCCGCCCGAGCAGCGGTGCCTATTGCACGGCTTATGATATTTGGTGTGATAATTACGCGCACGAAATTATGCTCTGGATGAACAAGCAAGGTTCCGTAGGCCCGCTGGGGAGCCTGCAGCAGAGCAACGTGAGCGTCGGCGGCCACACCTGGAACGTTTACAGGGGCTATAATGGCTCAACCCAGGTCATTTCTTTCGTGCGGACCAGCAACATGAACTCGGGTACCGTTGATGTTAAGGCCGTTCTCAATTGGGTCAAGAGCAAGGGCTGGTTCGGGGACGTTACTTTGCAAAAAGTCCAATGCGGTTTTGAGATCACTTCGTCCGCCGGCGGGTTAAACTTCCAGTTTAACAGCTACTCTGTGTCGTATAGCTGATTTTACCGTTCTTTCTTGCGTTAGGTTAGTTTAAACCTTCCGTGTGGCCCTACCATTTTAATTCTAACTAGAATGGGAGAGGAAAGTAATGAGAAAAAGACTGATATTGACGGCAATCGGCTTAATATTTCTTCTTTTTTGCTTGTCTTCGGGCTCTGCGGTAGAGTCACAGCCGTATATTTGGCGTAACGTAGAGATCGTGGGGGGAGGGTTCGTCACCGGGATTATCTTTAACCCCAAGGAGAAGGATTTAATATACGCCCGGCCCGACATAGGCTGGGCCTACCGTTGGGACCCCGCGACTAATCGATGGATCCCCTTGCTCGACTGGGTCGGCTGGGATGAGTGGAACCTAACGGGTGTTGAGAGCCTGGCCACGGATCCGGTCGAACCAGATCGTTTATATCTGGCGGTGGGGACGTATACGAACGATTGGACGAAGATGAACGGCGCCATCCTACGTTCCACCGATCGAGGGAAGACGTGGGAGGGGACGGATTTACCGTTTAAGCTCGGCGGGAACATGCCGGGCCGCTCCATGGGCGAGCGCTTGGCGATCGACCCCAACAAAAATAGCATCCTTTATTTCGGCGCTCGGAGCGGCAACGGCCTCTGGCGGAGTACGGACTACGGTGCCACCTGGTCCAAAGTCGAGAGCTTCCCGAATCCCGGCACTTATGTCCAAGATCCGAACCATCCATATACGGCTGATATCGTCGGAGTGGTTTGGGTTGTTTTCGATCCGCGAACGGGTACTCCCGGGAGTCCAACCCAGACCATCTACGTCGGAGTAGCCGATAAAGAAACGAGCATCTATCGGAGTACCGATGGAGGTAGTACTTGGGAACCGGTTCCCGGTCAACCCGCCGGATTCCTACCTCATCATGCCGTACTCGCCTCAAACGGCATACTCTACATAACCTACAGCAATACTTGCGGGCCCTATGATGGCGACAAGGGTGACGTTTGGAAGTATGACACGGCTACCGGGAAGTGGACCTGCATTAGTCCGGTTCCTTCTACAAGCAAAGATGACTACTTTGGGTATGGCGGTCTGGCAGTGGATGCGCAGAATCCGGACATCATTATGGTTACCTCTTTGAACTCTTGGTGGCCGGACGCCATTATTTTCCGGAGTACCGATGGTGGAAAAAAGTGGAGCAAAATTTGGGATTGGGCGACGTATCCAGACCGCATCCTTCGTTATACTCAAGATATTTCGGCCGCGCCGTGGCTAGATTGGGGAACCATTAAGAATCCGCCGGAGATCTCCCCGAAACTTGGCTGGATGATAGGCGATATCGAGATCGACCCCTTCAACTCGGACCGCATGATGTACGTCACCGGCGCCACCATCTACGGCTGTGAGAACCTTACCGACTGGGACCGCGGTCGTAAAATCAAAATTAAGGTGATGGCACAGGGCATTGAGGAGACCGCCGTCCTGGATCTGATTAGCCCACCTTCCGGCGCACCCTTGATAAGTGCCCTGGGCGATATCTGCGGCTTCCGCCATGATGACCTGACGAAAGTTCCCGCGAAGATGATGACCAACCCGACTTTCGGCAGCACCACCAGTCTCGACTATGCCGAGCTTAAACCCAACTTTATCGTGCGGGTGGGAAATATAGATAAACAGTGGAGTAAAGAGAACCGGTTTGCCTTCTCAATCGATGGCGGCAAGACGTGGTCGGAGGGGACCGATCCGGAAGGGGTGACCGGTGGCGGGACGGTGGCGGCAGCGGTCGACGGTAAGATAGTGGTCTGGAGCCCGGAAGGAGCGCCGGTATGCTATACGAAAGATAATGGAAAAACTTGGATTAATTCCAAGGGCATCCCGAAAGGGGCGGTCGTGGAGTCCGACCGCGTGAACCCGAAAAAGTTTTACGGTTTTTCGGAAGGAAAGTTCTACGTGAGTATCGATGGTGGAGCGACCTTCCGTCAGACTGCGGCTACAGGGCTACCCCCTTCGTCGGTCAAGTTCAAGGCCGTACCCGGGATTGAAGGCGATATCTGGCTTGCCGGCGGGACTTCCGAGTCCGGCATCTACGGCTTATGGCACTCGACCGATTCCGGCGAGAGCTTCACCAGGCTGGCGAACGTTCAAGAAGCGGATTGCGTCGGCTTCGGGAAGGCAGCCCCCGGACAGAACTACGTGACTATCTATATAAGCGCTAGGATCGACGGGGTTCGCGGCATATATCGATCCGATGATGCCGGGAAGATATGGATCAGGATCAACGATGACCAACATCAGTATGCCTGGACCGGTGCGGCCATCACCGGTGATTCCAGGGTTTACGGCCGTGTTTATATTGCCACCAATGGTCGTGGTATTATTTTCGGCGAGCCAATAAATACACCTTGAATA
>JAAYXC010000310.1 GCA_012516115.1 Bacillota bacterium
AATAGTAATAGCTATAATCCCTATCCATCCCCGCGTTGGTCAGCACCATCCCCAACAAGTTGGCCTTGGCCGCCAGTAACTGTTCCTTGGCCCGGACGGCCATGGGCCTGGCCACCATCCCGAGCTGGATCACGAGGAGGACCCCGTCTACTTGTCCGGCGACGATCGAGGCGTCGGCCACGGCCATCACCGGCGGAGAGTCTATCAAAAGATAATCGGTTTTTTCCTTCAACTCCTTTAGCAGGGAAGAAAAAGCCTGCGAGGCCAGAAGCTCCGATGGATTGGGCGGGATGGGCCCGGAACTCAAAAGCCGTAGACCCGGAATGCCGGTCTCCTGCAAAGCTTCCTCTACTCTGGCCCGGCCCAGGACCACCGAACTCACGCCCGCGCCGCGGCTCAGGTTAAAGAGCTTATGCTGGGTCGGCCGTCGGAGGTCGGCGTCGAGGACGATGACGCGGGCGCCGGACTGGGCCCGGGCCACGCCGAGGTTGGCCAGGGTGGTCGATTTGCCCTCCGCCGGGCCGGCGCTGGTGATGAGGAGCGAACGGATGGGCCTGTCCACCGCGGCGAACTGGATGTTCGTCCGCAAAACCCGGAAGGCCTCGGCCAGGGGTGACTTCGGCTCGAGGTCGGTTATAAGATGGCGCTCGTATTCATGTCTTCTTCTTCTCATAGTTCAACCCCCCTCCCTTTTGGCGCCGGGGCTCGAGACCGGAGGCGGCGACCGTTTCTCCGGAAGACCTCATGCGCGGGGATCGTGCCGAAGACCGGCAGGCCCAGGGCGGCCACGGCCTCGTCCCTGGTCTTGATCGAAGGATCGAGGTACTCGAGGAGGAAGGTCAGTCCCGTCCCGGCAAAAAAACCCAAAAAGACGGCCACCGCCACGTTGAGGAGGGTCTTCGGCTTGACCGGCGCGTCCTTCGGCGGACGGTAGGCCGGGTCGATCAGGCGGACGTCGGCCGTGCGCATGTGCTCCGCGATCTCCATCTCCGACTTCTTCGTGACGAGCAGGGTATAGATCGCCTCGGCCGCGGCCTTCTCCCGCGTGAGCCGGGCCAGCTCCATCTCTTTATCCGGCAGCGCGGAGAGTTTAGCCTCGAACTGCGCGATCTGGCCCGCCAGGGCCTCCCGGCCGGCCTCATCCGCCGCGATCTCGGCCTGGAGGGCCAGGGCTTGCTGCAGCTGGGCCTGGTGGATGGGATTCGTGCTCTCGGTCTGGCTCTGGACGATGGTCTCCATCTCCCGGCCGAACTCTTCTTGGAGCTTCTCGATCTGGGCCTTGAGGGCCACGACCTTCGGATGTTTCTCCGTGTACTGGGCCAGGGCCGCGGCGAGTTCCGCCTGGAGGTCGGAGATCTCTTGGCGGTAGCGTTCGAAGACCGGGTTGCGTGCCAGAACCTTGGCGGAGATGATGGTCCGCTCCTCTTGCGTCAAGCTCTCCTCGATCTTGGCCAACCGCGCGCGGGCCGTGGCCAGGGAGACCTCTAGAGAAGCGCGTTGCGTATCGAACTCCGCCAACTTCTCGATGGCCTGGCGGGCTTCTTCCGTAGGTTCGAGGACGCGGGCTGTCCGCTGGTAGGCGACGAGGGCCTCTTCGGCCCGGTGGAGCCGTTCGCCGACTACTTCCAGCTGGTCCTCGATGAACTCCCGCGCCTGGCGGGCGTCCTCCTGGTTGTCGCGGAGGTTACGCGCGAGAAAACAGTTGACGATGGTGTTGGCGATCCGCTGGGCCTGCCGGGGGTCTTCGTCCTGGACGCGGATCTCGATGGCGTCCGTCCCCTGGATGGGCTGAACGGCCAGGCTGCTCTGGAGCTTTTTGATCCCGGCCTGGTCGGTGGGGAGTCCGAGCTTTTGGGCCACCGCCAGGAGGAGGCTCCGGCTCTTGAGGATCTCGACGTAGTTGGCCACATGGTTCTTGGGCATGCCGCCCAGTTCGCTGATGAGGCTTAGACCCGCGCCCTTCTTGTCGAGGACGAGGATCTTCGTCTTGGCCTCGTAGATGGGGGTAGAGAGCTTGCTGGCCGCATAACTTGCGATCCCGGCCGCCAGGGTGAGGCCGAGGATGAGCCACTTCCGCCGCCAGAGAAGCCTTAATAGTTCTCGTAAGTCGAGTTCTTCTTCCATCTTCGCGACCAAAACCCCCTAAAACGGTGTTACCGGGATGTCTTCCAACTCCGGGCCGGGGTGACGTTGTTGGTCATATCTCGATCACCTCGCCCGGCCTATAGTCCGCCTTTAGCACCCAATACCACGCGCCCCCGCGGTAGAGCATCCGCGCACCGTGATGCTGAATTATTTCGGCACCCGCGTGGCGAATCCTTTAGAAAAGACGAAAAGCTCTGCCTCACGGCGGGGGAAAAGGTGGGCCAACGAAAAAAAGAAGCGCCCCCCGGCGAGGAGAGACGCCTCCGCTGAAACGAAATTTGAGAATGAGACTTACCGCTTCGAGAACTGGGGAGCCCGGCGGGCTTTCTTGAGACCGTACTTCCGACGCTCTTTCACCCGCGGGGCGCGGGTGAGGAGTCCGGCCTTCTTGAGCGGCGAACGGAACTCTGCATCGACCTGCAGGAGGGCCCGCGCGATCCCATGGCGCACGGCCCCGGCCTGTCCGCTTACGCCGCCCCCGGTGACGCAGGCCACGACATCGTATTTATCCCCGGCGCCGACAAGGTCGAACGGCTGGCGGATCATGACCTCGTAAAGCCGTCGACCGCCGAAGTATTCGGTGATGGACTTACCGTTGACCAGGATGTTACCCTGACCGGGAACGAGCCTGATCTTGGCCACCGCGCATTTCGGCCGGCCGGTGCCGTAGTAGACGATCTTCGGTGCCTTCTTCGCGCGTGGCATTCTTTCTTTCCTCCCGGTCCTTGCCTTAATCTCGTATAATTCCGGCTTCTGCGCCGCGTGGGGGTGTTCCGGCCCCCGGTAAACCCGGAGTTTACGGAAGAGTCGT
>JAAYXC010000311.1 GCA_012516115.1 Bacillota bacterium
GCATTATATTATTCCAGGATATGTCCAGCAAAACGTCTATATGACTTATGATAGCTCAACCGCTCAATGGGAATATACGGTAAGTAATCTTAGTTCCGGTGTTACGATAACTTATAGCTTCACTTATAACACTGGTGGTGTTCAGTATGATACGCCTAATTATACTTATACAGTAGGTTCAGGTGGAGGGTCAGGTTCTGGTTATGTGTACAACACATTAGTATGGTCTGATGAATTTAATGGGTCTTCAATAAATTCCTCAAATTGGAGCTTTGATATTGGAGGTGGGGGCTGGGGAAATAATGAACTTCAGTATTATACAGACCGTAGTGAAAATGCGAGGATTGAAAATGGTAATTTAGTCATTGAGGCGAGAAAAGAGTCGTATCAAGGCTATCAGTATACCTCAGCGCGTTTAAAAACCCAAGGGAAAAGGAGTTTTACTTATGGAAGAATTGAAGCGAGGATGAAACTTCCCATGGGTCAAGGCCTATGGCCTGCTTTTTGGATGTTGGGGGCAAATTTTCCAAGCGTTGGATGGCCTAAGTGCGGTGAGATTGACATTATGGAGCATATAAACAATGAAACAGTAGTTCATGGGACCATCCATTGGGATAACAACGGATATGCCTATTATGGCGGAGCATCAGGCTATGTTGATGTAACTCAGTATCATGTTTATTCAGTTGAATGGACACCAAGCTATATTAGATGGTTTGTTGATGGCGTTAAATTCTGGGAAGCGAATATAGCAAACAGTATTAATGGTACTGATGAATTCCATAAACCATTCTTCATTATTTTAAATTTGGCAGTTGGAGGAAACTGGCCAGGGGCACCTAATTCATCAACCGTATTCCCTGCCAGGGTATATGTCGACTATGTTAGGGTCTATCAATAAATCTTGTTAGGAGAAACTTTGGTCGATTGGTTCAGGGCTGCCCGGGCTTTTCGGGTAGCCCTGGCTTATTCAGTGAAGAAGGAGCGAATAAGAAGTGCGTGTCTTCCTTCGTCGATGTTTTCTTCTTGCCCTCCCTGCCGGGCTAATGGTTCTCTCCCTTTCCAGAGTGGCCGCCGAAAGCGCACGCTGTCAGGTCGAAGAGCGGAACGGCACCTGCGTTTTCCAACCGAGCCAGATCCAAGGTAGCCTCGTGATCAGCTATGAAGAAGGTCGGCTCGGTATAGACGCTACCGGTGTCCCCCTCTCTGCCCTCGTCCGTGAGCTTAGCGCCAAAACCGGCCGGGCCATCCTCTGCGATCAGGCCGTTACTGGGATACAGATCACGGTTTACTTCCCCCCGCTCCCTTTGGAAGAAGCCCTCGGCGCTCTCGCCGCCGCAAATGGACTACGGATTGTGCAGGAAGGAGAAGTTCATCGTTTCCTTCGTGGGGGGGCTCCGAGATTAATCTCTGTGCATGATGGCCGCCTGACCCTTGATATATGGAATGTAGACATCAAAGAGGTACTGGTGGAGATTGCGCGCCAGGGACACCTTACCATTCTCCCCGCTCCTGAGGTAAGTGGCTTCGTCACCGGAACCATCGTTGAAGCCGAACTCGTGGATGGCCTCAACGCCTTTCTCCGGGCGAACGGCTTCACCGTTGAACGCGAAGAAGCGATCCTCTGGGTCAAACGAGCCAGCATCGGTCAGAACATCGGGATCATTGTACCGGAGGAATCAAGCACAGAAGTTATACCCCTTCGTTATCTTAAGGCCGAGGAGGCACTGAAACTTTTTCCCTCCAGCCTTCCGAAGGACGATATTGTGGTGGTAAAGGACCAGAACGCCCTCGCCGTGACCGGGAGCGAAGATTATCGGGCCCAGGTCCGTGCCTACCTTGAGAAGCTCGATGTTAGCGCACCGATGATCCTCTTCGACGTCCTCGTCCTCCAGCTTTCGGAGATGGAGACGCGTGGGGGAGGGCTTCAATCGCTGAAGGTTGAAGCAGATGGGCAGAAGATCGAGTGGGATCTCGGGAGCCTGGTCGGAACCATTATCGCACCGGGTACGGCCGAGGCCATGAAACTCTCGGCTATCCTCAAGGCGGCCATATCCGAGGGCCGAGCAAAAGTCCGGGCTAATCCGAAGATTGTTACCTTGAGCGGTACCCCTGCGCATTTCAATGTGCTTACAAAGTACAATTATACGTGGGCCGTGCCGGTTACCATTTCGAGCAGCGGAGGTACTGTAACCCAAATAGAATATAAGACTTTTACAGTAGACTCGGGTATCCAATTTAATCTAATTCCTTGGGTTTCGGCGAATAAAAACATCACCCTGGAATTAAATCCGCGTATTACTACTATAATCCCAAGTGAAAGCCTGGGTTTGGAGGTAACCGCCCTGCCGGGGGTCACGGAACGCTCGACCCAAACCACGATCAGGATAATGGACGGTTATACCGTGGTCATCAGCGGATTCATCCAGGAATCGGAGGAGATTACCCAGGCCAAGGTGCCGATCCTGGGGTCGATCCCCATTCTTGGCCGTCTCTTCCAGTCGACCAAGAGGACCAAGCGTCAGGACGAGTTCGTTATTATCATCACGCCACGGTTGATCGAGGATCCCACCGAGATCAGCGACTTGGTGGCCAAGACCAGTGGTCCGGGTAGCACGTCCACGCCTATTGTGATCGACTGGTCTTGAATGCTTAATCCACTTTGCGCTCTACTATTATATGTTTTTTCTCAAGGTGTTTATCTTGGTTTTAACTCGGAGATGACCACTCCTTGATTCTTCTGGCCAAGGTAGAACGGCTGATAGAGGAAAAGGCCACTTTTAGCTCCTCGGTTAACTCAATAATTTTGCCGTCGGAGGCTAAAAGTTTGGCTGTGGAGAGGAGCATTGGTTTAAGGCGTTCGGCGCAAGGGTAGTCCAAGATTTCCCAAATCAGACGGATGGTAGGCAGTGCCTCAAGGTATTTCTGTTTGCGGTGGCGTTTGGGCGGCTTTGGCTGCTCGGCCGGCAGGTTTTTAAGGACCTTGATGGCGTACTTGCGGTGATAACCCAGGGTGGCGATGACTTCATCGATGAGTCTGGATTTCTCCGCCCTGGAGCAGGCTTTCGCATAGCGTTCATGCATAGCCTTCAGATATTCACGGCGAATCGATAAAGCCATCCTCATAAAAGCCATCCTCATGAACGCCCCCCTTCAATGATGTCTTAACGGAGCGATCATGGGGCCCGTCTCCCATTCACGGGAGACGGGCCCTAAAGCGTTTGTGAGGTATTAGTTCGCCTTCAAGTAGAACTCGGCCACATACAGTTTCGACACCCCGGATGCCCCTCCCAAACCGAAGATGGCGATCTGGGTGGTCTTCGCGAGGTCCACGGCTCCGAAGGTCGAGAGCGGCACCGAGACGGTCTGCCATTCGGTGCTCGTCAGGGTCATGTATGCCGCGATGGAGATCTCCTTCTCTACGCCGGCCAGTTTGACTTTGACGTCGGAGAAGTCGCCGGTGGTGGCCAGCACGAACTCGAGGGAGTCGTAGGTGCTGACATCCGCCGGGAAGGGCGCGAGTTTGTTTGTGTCATAGATGTCCCCCATCATAGCCAATACCGCGGCGGAGATTCCCCAGCCGTTGCCCGCGGTCATCTCCCAACATGGCTTGGACAGATAGGCGGCGGAGGTATTGAGGGCTGTGCCCGATCCCCAGGTGTCGGGCATAATCGTTCCGTTATGAGCGTTGTTATCCCAGTCGATGGTAATATCGATCTTCCCCGGATCTTCCGCCACGAAGTAGTACTCCGGATCTTCATCTCCCGTCACGAGCCCGCCAGACGGGGGAGGCGACGGAGGCGTCCAGGTAAGTTCGTAATCGCAGTCCCAGACCTCCTGGCCGTCGATGGACGCAGGGTTCGTATCCCGATAAACCCTGATATAGTCCACTATCATTCTCTGGGGGAAGACGGTCGTCTCGTCGGGCGCGCCCGGCCAGTTCCCGCCGACGGCCACGTTGAGGATGAGGAAGAACGGATGGTCGAAGACCCAAGAGCTCGCACCGTACTCGTACTTGTTCAGGACGTGGTAGAGCCGGCCGTCCACGTACCATTCGATCTCGTCCGCGTCCCACTCGATGGCGAAGATATGGAAGTCGTCGGAGAACTTGCCCGCCGGCAGGTTATATCCGCTCCCCACAGAACCGCCCGGCCCGTGCGCCGTACCGTAGACGGTAGAAGGCAGATGGCCGACGAGCTCCATGATGTCGATCTCCCCGCAGGCGGGCCAGCCGACCTCGCCGATGTCGTTCCCGAGCATCCAGATGGCCGGCCAGATGCCCTTGCCCTCGGGAAGTTTCGCCCGGACCTCGATGCGGCCGTGCTTTACCTCGAACTTACCCTTGGTCGTCATCCGCGAAGAGGTGTAGTCATACGTGCCATACTGATCGGTCCTCGTTTCTTTCCTGGCCTCGATCGCCAGGTTGCCGTCCACGATGCTCGCGTTCTCCCCATCGGTATAGTACTCCAGCTCGTTATTGCCCCAGCCGGGGATGCCGTTGGCGTGGCCGTTCCCGATCTCAAAGTTCCAGATCTCCCTGTTGACCTCCGGACCGTTGAACTCCTCCGACCAGACCAATTGCCAGTTCTCTACCGCATCTTCATCGGCCTCGATCTTGTTCCCTTCCATCGGAATCTCCTCTTCTCCGGTTTTCATGAATTTAATGTTGTCCAGGTAATAAGTGCCGGTATTGAGGAACCAGAATTCGAAACGGGCGTTTTCATCCGTATCTTGGCCCATGGTGAACGTCGCTTCATAGGTGGCCCACTCGGCGGTGAGACTCTTCTCTCCCTGGAAATACGCGGTCCAACTCCTATCGCCAGTGCCGCCGACCTTGATCGTGACTTTCATCCCTGCGGAAGAAGCCCTGGCGGCGAAGGTTATCTTGTATTTGGCTCCTTTCTCGACGACCACGGGCGCCTGCATCAGCTGGACGGCCCAGGCGGCAGAGCCTGTGTTCGTCACTCCTATTTTGGCCGCGCCCTCCTCGATGGCGGCGCTCCCGGCCCCGCCGCTATTGAGATAGAAGGTCCAGCTTCCGGCTGTATCAAGATTGCCGTTGGCGTCGGGTACGGCGCTCGAGAGCGGTGCGTCGAATCCCTCGTTCGCCAAGAGGTTGACCGCCCGGAGCTCCGCGGTCAAGGTGTAGGTGGCAGTGAGGTTGACGCGATAAGTGGCCGTTTCGTACCCCGTATCGCTGACCTTGACCTCATAATCGCCCTTGGTCAGCGTAAACCCGACGGAGCTGCCCAAACTGCTTGCGACGGGGGTACCGTTACGGAAAACCTCAACGGTGGCGATGACGTTGTCGCGGCTGTCCCTATCTATGACGCGCACGGATAGGGAAGCCGTGTTGCCCCCCGAGCTTCTTTTAAAACAGCCGGGCAAGATCAGCATCACCACCATCACCAAGAGGATGAGCTTGGTCTTCCCTACGAACATCCATATCCCCCCTTTATCTTCGGCCCTTCTCGGGCCTTTCTTCCGGACAAGGAAAGGTTAAGGATCATCGTACCGCGTGCTCTCATCCTTCGGCTACGAAGAAGCGCGCCTCGAGTCCGCCTAGGAATATCGTGAACCATCCCGGTTCTTGTACAGGTTTTAGATCCTCATCGAGTATGCTTAGATCTTCCGGGGAGAGGGTGAAGTTCACGGCCCGCTCCTCACCGGGCGCGAGGTGGATCCTGGTGAAAGCGCGTAGGGACTTGGCGGGCTGGGTGACCGACGCCACCTCGTCGCGGAGGAAGAGGAGGACCACTTCATCGCCGGCCACCGGGCCGGCGTTTTTGACCTTGACCGAGACCGTCACGGGCATCCCCAGGCGTACCCTCTCGGGCACCTTGAGTTCTGAGTAGGCGAACTTGGTATAGCTCAAACCGTGGCCAAAGGGGAAGAGCGGATCGTAGCGGGCCGTGCGCCGGCAGTTGTAGACTTGGGGGAGCTGCCCCACGCTCTTGGGGAAACCGATCGGCAGCCGGCCGGAAGGATTATACATGCCCAAGAGAACCTCGGCGATGGCCGTCCCGCCTTCGTTTCCGGGGTAGAAGGCCCAGAGCAACGCGGAGACCCGCGTATCGAGCCAGGGCATGACCAGGGGCCGACCGGCCACCACCACCACGGCCAGGGGCCGGCCCGTCTCGGCCATGAGGCGCACCATTTCTTCCTGGTCGGGTGGGAGCCGCAGTTCCTGGGAGTCCGCATTTCCTTCCGCGTCGGGTTTCTCTCCCAGGACGGCGATGACCAGATCCACTCCCCTGGCGGCCCGCTCGGCCTCCGCCTTGTTCGTGACGCGCGGCAGGTACGCGAGGCGAATTCCCGCCGGCAGCCTTGCCTTGAGCGCTCCGAGGATGCTCTGGCCGACGATCTCCTCGTCCCGTGCGCCGCGCCAGTGGACGGTCCACGGCCCACAGAGGTAACTCAGGCTCTCGGCCACCTGGCCGACGACCAGGACCGACTTGATTTTCTTGGGGGAAATCGGCAGAACCTCGTTCTCATTCTTCAGTAGGACCAGGGATTCCCGGGCGAGGCGCCTGGCCAGATCGCGGCTTTCCGGGCTACCGATGAGCTTCTCGGCGCGGGCGGGATCGGCGAAGGGATCCTCGAAGAGGCCCAGCTTGAACTTGGCTACGAGCACGCGCTTTACCGCCTCGTCGAGTCTGGCCTCGGGGACGATCCCCTTACGAACCAGGTTCGCCAGCCTATCGGCGGCCGCAAGATCCATCGGGACCATGTTCATGTCCAGACCGGCGTTGTAGGCGCGCGCGATGGCTTCATCCAGGGTCCCGGCGACCCGATGGTAGCTTGCGAGCTTCGCCACGTCCTCCCAATCCGAGACGGCCAGGCCGGTGAAGCCGAGTTCATTTCGGAGGACTTCCGTGAGCAGCCAGCGCGAGGCATGGGCCGGGACGCCGTTGACCTCACCGCTGTTGACCATGATCGAGCCGAGGCCGGCTTCCATCGCCGCCCGATAAGGAGGGAGATGGATCTCGCGCAGGGCCCTTTCGGAGAAGTCCGCGGGGTTGCGGTCCAGGCCGTTCTCGGCCGCGCTGTAGCCGAGGAAGTGCTTGCCGCAGGCCATGACCTTGCCCGTGGACTGGAATCCGCGGATGACGCTCGCGCCCATCACCCCGACGAGGTAGGGGTCTTCGCCGAAGGTCTCCACGGTTCGGCCCCAGCGTGGATCCCGGGCCACATCCAGCACGGGCGCGAAGGTCCAATGGATCCCGGTCGCGCGTACCTCGTCCGCGGTCAGGCGGCCGTATTCCTCGACCCCGGCGGGATCGAAGGTCGCGGCCATGCCCAGGTTGTGCGGGTAGATCGCCGCGCCGACGACGCCGTTGTGGCCGTGGACGGCGTCGATTCCGTAGAGGACCGGGATCTTGAGCCTTGTCTTTTGGGCCCATTCCTGGATGGTGTTGGTCATCTTCGCCCATCCGGCAGGGGCGTTCTTCGCGGGTACGCCGTCCCCGCCGCTCAGGATGGAGCCCACGGCGTAGTCCACGAGGACTTTCTGGAGCCAGTCGGGGTCGAGCTCCCCGCCTCCCCAGAATCCCTTCTGCAGGCGGTGGATCTCGATCTGCGTGACCTGGCCGACCTTCTCCTCCAGCGTCATTCGGGCGAGGAGATCTTCGGCGCGCGCCTCCGGCGAGGCGTTGGCGTCGAGATAGACGGGCCGTTCCTCGCAGATCGCCACCAGCGAAGCGCAGAAGAGAGCGACCACGATCAGCAGGACTTTTCTCTTCATTCACATAACCCCCCGCATGGTATTCGGTCTCACGCCAACGTAATCTCGACCCGTACGTACCGGCCTTCCCGCAGGCCGCGGGTCTCGTCGGCGGGCAGAGTATCACCCTCGAAGCACGTCCGTTTTCCTTCTCGATCGGTCAGGACCAACCGCACGACCTTGGCCGCTTCCGGCCCGAACGTTGCCTTGCGCTGCGGATTGTAGTAAATAAGTAGTCCGTCGGCGAAGAGGCGGGAGGCGAAGGTGCCTGCGGGCAGGTCCAGCTCGACTTGGCCTTCTTCCGGCTGGAGCGCCGCCTTCCCCGGCGCGGAGGTAAAGAGCCAGTCGGGCAGGATGGGGCGCGGGCGGAAGCGCGGTTCGCCGGCTTCGTCCAGGACGAAGGCCCCGGCCAGACCGGTCACGATCGCGTACATGCTAAGGAATTCGGCCGTGGCACCGGTGAGGCGGGCGTAAAAACCCCGGCCGTGGAGGTCGCGATCCGGGTGGGCGCTGCTGACGATGAAGGAGGAATGTTCGAGAGGGTTGCGGCCGTATCTTTCCGGCGGATGGAAGGCCACGAGCACTTGGCGCATCTCCGCGAAGAACTCTTCGTAGAGACCGGCGCGAAGGAGAGCGAGGAGATACTTGTAGTTGAGGTGGATCCAGATCGACTCGTTCTCGAGCCATCCCGGGAGGAATCTGGTCACCCGACCGATGGCCGGGGGTGCTCCGGCGAGGGAGGCATTTATCTTGTAGAGCCCGAGCCCGGTATCGTAGAGATCGCTTGCCCGTACGGCCTCGTAAAGCCGTCGCGCTTCGGACGGTTCCACGACGCCGAGCGCATGGATCTGGCCTTCGAGGAAGTGAGGGAGATGGTGCCGCCTGAAGGCCAAGGGCCGGACCAGCGGCAGGCCGTCTTGATAGATCTGGTTACCGGCCTCGTCCCGGACGAACTCGTACTCGGTGACTTCGTAGAAGAAGTAGGTGTGGTAGAGACCGTCATCCTTTCGCGCCCTGGCGATGGCTTGCGCGAGATACCTGGAAGCGTCCTCAAGGAAGCTGCGGAGCTCCTCTGGGCCCAGGGCGACCTTCTCCCCGGAGAACCCGAGCAGGGTCTTGGTGCAGTAGGCATCGCGGGCCGCATTCGCCGCCTCCCAGAAGAGCCTGGGATCGGGCGTAGCGGTTGCCAGCTGCTGCTTTAGGGCCCCATCCAGGGCGTGGAGGAGATCGCGGAGTTCGACGGCGATCTCGATCGGAGCGGTATGGCGAGCAACGTGACGGGCGAAGAACGCGATCAGGTTGTAGAGGGCGACCGTCTCGCAGAAGGAGGAACCCAAAAGGCTTGGGAGGCCGTTTAAGGCATCGTTCCAGCCGGGCCTATTACCGAGCATTTCAAGGCCGACGCCGTCGGGATCGAGCATGGAGAGGCGCGTGCAAACGAGGCAGAGGATCTTCTCGGCCAGGGTCGTGCGGTAGATCGGGCCTTTACCGTTTCCGGCCCGGACGAGGTGCTCGTCCGTACGCCGCGCGGCGAGGAGAGCGAGTTTCGCCGGGTGCTTCTCGGTCGAGCGATACCGCCGGCAGGCCCCCTGTTCCGGGTCCCAAACGTATCGGCGGTCGTTGGGGAGGAGGACTTCGGGGTTGTCGTAATACGTATAGTCCCCGCAGCCGAAGAGCAGTTCTTCCATTCGTTCGGGGAAGATCGCTTCGTAGCTCTGGAGGAGGTCGAGGCAGTACGACCAGTGGTCGGACCAATAGCCGTCGGCGGGGGTGAAGCGCTCCCGCTTCTCGGCGTGGCTTAAGACCAGACCGAGGAAGTCCATGGGGGTTACGGCCAGCTCCTCGCGGTGGGCCAGGGCCCACGCCGCCACTTCGCCCGGGGTGAACTCGCCGGCGAAATCCGCGGAGAAGCTTTTGGCCGCCTCTTCATCCTTGAAGACCGCCTTGGGCAGGGGCTTTGCCCCGTCGAGGCGGAAGACGATCCCTTCGTAGACGAGGGGGTTGTAGCCGTCGGCCTGGATGGCGCCGAAGAAGGTTCTGATATCCGTATCGCCTACGGCCGGGAAGAAGAGGACGTTCGTGCGCCTGTTCTGGTTGAGGTCGCGGTAGTTCGCATTGCCCTGCGAGAAGTACGTCGGTTCCAGAGAGAAGAAGTTGTAGTCGCGCTCCAGGTCGCCGTGGCGGCGGAAGTAGAGGTAGAAGATCTTGTCCCCGATGAGCGCATGCAACCCTCCCCGAAGGGTGTTGTCCAGAAAGGTCTGTTGGCAGTAACGGTCGAAGATGGGCGTATCGGAGAGGCAGAAGGCGTAATCCATGAGCGTCCGGATCGATCGCCTATTCTCTTCGCGTTTCCCGGTGAGAAACCCGGGCTCTCGGCAGGCCTCGCGTAGTCGGCACGCCTCCACTTTCGTCTCCGCGCGTCCGGCCAAGGCGTGGATGACCACGTCCTCTCCCGGGCCCAAGGTGGTCCGGTGATGGACGAAGGCGCACGGGATGATCCCCTGGCGCACCGGGCGTTCTGGGTTGAAGGGGTTTTCGGCGAGGAAGAAAGCAGGAAAAACATGGCTACCCCCTTCCCCGAAGATCGCCCCCGGATCCGCCACCAGGGGCAGAGGCGTCAAGTTGCCGCTTTTGGCTTCTTCGACCAGGCCAAAGTAGAAATTTCCTCCGGTCGTCTCCTCCATCCGGACCGCGTCGGCGGCGCGGACGGAGATATAGGCGTACAGGAGGTGATCGTCGAGGTCGGCTACCCGGCAGAAGCTGGCCTCGGTGTAGGCGATCCCCTTGAGGGCGATCTCGCTCATATTGGCCGGGACGAAGACGGGTAGACCGTCGAGGAGTTCTAGTTCGGCCGCCTCGCCAGCGAGGTTTGTGATGCGGAGCGTGCGGACGAGGGCCCCCGTGGGGGTAGAGGGCAGGGTGTGATAGATTACCCGAATCTGTAGTCCCAGGCCGGGGTGGCGTTCTCCGAGCTCGATCTCGTACGGCCGGACGATCATGGTCTGGCCGAGATCCGCGTCCGGCATCGGTTGGGCGAATGGTTCGTAGAAGCGTCCCTTGACCCGGAGAAAGGTGCGGAAACCGTCGACGAAGACCTGGGCGTATGCTTTGTTGGCGGGATGGTACTCGAGGAGGCAACCGTGGCGATCGCGCGCGCCGAAGCTGGTAACGGCCTGTCCGCGGTTGACGTAGAAGGCCCAGATGGGCTTGCCCCAGGGCCCGGCGATCCCCGGCAGAAAGCTGGCGAAGGGCTTCGCCAGGTTGTATTCCTCGATGACGAAGGCTCCGTCATCCTTCAGACAATAACGAACCGGCATTGGCCTCCCCCCATAGCCGCGCCACGGCCTCGACGATCTCCGCCTGCTGCGCGGCGGTCAACGGCTGAATCGGCGAATTGGCCGCGCTGGTATCGCGGTTCTCTACGATCAGGACCATTGCCTCCGTGCTCAGGACGTGGGTATGCCAGACCCCACGTTTGACGTTGTATACCTTTAATGGCTCCATCTCTTGGGCGTATATGGTCTCGATGGAGTTTACTCCCTCGCCGAGGAAGAGGAGGCATCGTCCCCGCAGGAGGACGAAAACCTCGTCCGTTTCGTCGTGTTTTTGCATAGAGGTTATTCGCTCGGGAAGAAGTTCTTCGCATGGTCCGAGCGCGGCCACGCGCCAAGCCCCATAGTCGATGAGGGGTCGATATCCTTCCTCGGGACATTCCCGGATTTCGAGAAGAGCAGTCGGCACCATCCTAAAAACCATCCTGAAACGACTCTCCTTTAGGTTTCCGTCGCGCGTCACTACTCAACATATGGACGCAGGGTACGTGCCGCTCGAGGAGAGAACCCTCACCCGTCCGGCATCGGTCTGGCCACGGCCCAAGAGCCTTCTTGGGCCTAACCCAAGTCGACGAATAATTCATGTCTTCTTCCCGGGGTCAGCGCGAGGATCTCTTCCCGCTTTATAAGTGCCCCTCGTCCTTCGGCCAGGAAGGCCATCTCGCCATCGGCATGAGTTACCCGGCGGACGGAATACTCTCCGTAATCCAATCCCGCAGGGTTGCGATAGACGATCGTCAACTGGCGGCCGGCGAATTCCACGCGCACCGTGGCCTTCCCTTCCGGAGTGAAATCTTCCGGCAGGAGCTTGGGCGCGAGGAAAAGGTCGCCGAGTCGGCCGCGGACGCCGTAGACTTCGCAGAGCATGGTCAGGAGCATCCAGCTGGCCGAACCGGTAAGGTAAGGATACATTCCTTTCCCTTCGTTGTCGAAGTATTCGGGAAGGCCCGGGTAGATGCGGCTTCTGGAAAAATCTCGACTGAGCTCGTAGAGCGAACGGATGACGGCGCGGCCCTCGCGGACGAAACCGCGTCGGTAGAGGGCATTGGCGTACATCACCGCCATGTGGCTGAAGACGGCCCCGTTCTCCTTGTGACCGTAGGCGAAACCAAAAGCCCGTCCGATTTCGGGAGATTCACCCACGAACTCTGTGTTCAAGCGATAACCGCCGGTTATGGGATCGCGCAGGTAACGTTCGACGGCGGCCACGATCGCGGCCGCCTGTTCTTCTGTGGCCACCCCGGCCATGAGGGCGAAGACCTGACCGGTGAGGGTCATGCGTACCCCGTTTGGATGCCATCCCTCAACGCGGCGGCCGTCTTCGTCGTAGTATCCGTTGAACCAGCCGCGATCTCGACCGTCGGCGATCCACTCATGGGTTCGGAGCCATTCTTTGAGCCACTCGGCCTTGGTCCGGAGGTCGGCCGCGATCTCCGCCAGGCGATAGCGGACCTTGCGGCCCGAGATCCGGCCCGGACAGGCCCGAAAATACCTCTCAAGGGTCGCCCGCTTCTCCTCCGGTGAATCGTAATTCACCCGAACGAAGAGCGTATCCAAGAGGATCGAGAGTTCGGCGGCGATTTCGACCTCGTCTATACCCGTACGAAGGGGCAGTTCTTCGGCCAACTCCGCCAGTTCGGCGAGGTTTTTGGCGTAGAGAGAGGTAAAAGCCACGCTCTCGCCTCTTTGCCGCGCCATGTCCAACCCGTCGTTCCAGTCGCCGCCCTCTAGCCGGATGATGTTGTGTTCTCCGACGTTGAAGAAGGCGGTGAGGTGTTGGACCAAGAGATGTTCGAAGATCGAGCCGGTATATGGTTCCCCGTTCTCTTTTCTGAGGGAAAAACCATCCTCGGGTTTCCAAGTCGGATCCCGGCGCGCGACTCGATCCAGGAACTCATCGCGGAAATAGCCTTCCTCGGCCAAGAGGAGGCGGAGATCGCCGGTGAGATCCAGATAATATCGGAGGGTGAGGAAAGGCCACGCGCCATGGTCCATCCAAACGCGGGGCAGGTTATTCCGGTCGGCGATGAATTCGCCCGGCGCACGGCCGACGATGGTGGCGTTGCTTCCGTCTATCCTCACCCCGGCGAAGCCATGGCGGATGAACTCTACCGCCCGTTCCGGTTCGAGCAGGAGAAGCGCCAGGCTGTCCTGCCAGAGATCGCGCCAGCCACGGCCCCCGCGGCCGTAGTCATGATAGGGCAAGAAGGAACAGCCGAAGATGCGGCGAAGGACGGGTTGGACGTTGACCCACCTGAGCCAATCGTCGAATTCAGGATCGGCGCTTGTAAAGCCCAATCGCCCGAGTTTCTCCGCCCAATAAGCTTTGTTCGCGTGTAGATGGGCCTCGAACCGTTGGCCATGACAGTACTTCACCGCTACGGCTTCGAGGTCTTCGCCCTCCTCGGCGATGACCATGGCCACCACATAACTCCAGCTCTCGCCGGGCGCCAAGAGACGCTCGGCGAACCTCAATCCGCCCATGGCTTCAACCCCGGCCAGCTCCGGACCGGCGGGCCAGAGGGGGATCAGCTCTGTCACGATGGCTTCAGGCCAGTCGAGCCCGGGGCCTTCCCCCACGCACTCCTCGAGGTGGGGAAAGAAGCCCTGCGGGGGAGCACCGTCCTCCTCCGCGCCGAGCACGGCATAGACGAGACGGTTGGGACGATGCCCTCGTTCGTCGAAGCTCAGGGTGGGACGGACCACGACACCGTACCGGACGGTACTGATGCGATGGAAGAGGGCGGTTACGTGGCGATGATCCCGCACGTTATCGGCCGAGCGGCAGTAGAGGGGGATGGCGGCCGTGGGAATCAGCCGTAGCGGATGCTCACCCACGTTCTTTAGAGTTACACGCATTAGTTCCACACGATCTTCGTTGGTCGGCACGAAGTTCGTGACCTCGGCGACGAGCCCGAGCCCGTGATGACGGCGCGTAGCCTTGTGCCAAAGGAAACCGGCGGTGATGCCGAGTTCTTCTTCCGGCGTCGGGGCAAGGCGCTCCATGTATTGCCTGGCGGAGTTACCCGCCACCGACCACGCCCCATAGCCTGGAAGGTAGACCCAGAAGTTCCGCGCCGTCCGCGTTTCTCGGAGATCGAAGACCGTGACGGGTGGGGTCAGGAAGGCATGCTGACCGACCTTTATGTCGCCGTGCAGGTGTGGAGTGATGGCAGACATCATGCCCGCTTCGTTCGCCAGCGGAAAGTAAAGGTCGTGGTATCGATCGGCATGCGCAAGGATGAATTCGCCGTTCGTCTGGAATTGCCAACCGGTTATTGGAGAATTAGGGCGCATCTTTAATATTCCTTTCTAAAATAAGA
>JAAYXC010000312.1 GCA_012516115.1 Bacillota bacterium
AAGGGCCGGGGAACCCCGGCCCTTTTAGCGTTCCCAGATCCCTTCTTCGCGGAGCTCGGCCAGGGCGCGGCTCACCGATTCCCGGGCCGCGCCCACCATCTCCGCCAGTTCCTGGTGGGTGGCCCGGCGCCAAAATTCCGCCCGGCCCTCTTCCTTTAAACGGTAATAGAGGCTCCGCAGCCTCTCTTTCAGGCCCATGAAGGTCAACTCCTCGATCCGCCGATCCGCCTCCCGCAGACGACGGGCAAGGATCATGATTAAGGCCAAGGCCGCCTCCGGCCGGGCGGCGATGGCTTTAAGGAAGTCCTCTTTCCTCAGGCCCATAAGATGCGTCTCTTCCACGGCCATGGCATTGGCCGTCCGGCCGCCGTCGACGAAAAGGGCCGTCTCGCCCAGGATCTCACCGGGTCCCAACTCGGTAAGGGTAAAACTCCTCCCATCCGCCGATAAAAGTCCGATCCGGATCCGCCCTTCCCGGATGAGATAGACCGTTCCGGCCTCTTCGGCCTGGAAGAAGAGTTGCTCCCCGGGGGCGAGCACCAGCGGGAAACCTCCGGCAAAAAGGGGAGCAAAGGGAGAAGAGATGTCCATTATTTGCCCCCGCCTCCCTGGGGTCCTTGACCTTGCTCTTCCCCTTTGGGCGTCTCCTTCTCTTTCCCCATCTGGGGGTCTCCCTCTTCGCCGGGTCCACCGGTGGTCTTTCGCGGCATCATAGGCGGCGCCCCCGGTCTGACCGTCACCTCATGCCCGGCGTGGAGGGCCACTTCTCCTTCACCGGCCGGGGTGGTCACCACCACCGTGCCCTCCTCCACCCCGATGACCGTCGTCCCGTCAGCGGCCACGGCCACCCTAAAGACCGTCCCCCTTACCCCGGCGATGGCCGCCGGCGTCTCCACCCGGAGGTCGAGTCCCAAAAGCTCGGTTACCGCCAGGCGGAGTCGGCCGAGCCAGAGGAAGAAACGATACCGCGTGGGAGGACGGACTGCAACGAGCAGGAGGGTGCTGGCGGGTCCCATCTCCAGCCGGTGCCCCCCGAGCACGAGGAGGGCGCGGGAAAGACGCCCGGTCACCAGACGGTCGCCCTCGTAAAGACTCTCTCCGGCGCGGGCCAGGTGCTGCCTACCGGCCCGAGTCAGGTTAAGCCGACCTTTTACCCACTCCACCCGGCCCACCGGTTCTTCGGCCGGCGAAATCACCGCGGCCGTCAGACAAAAGAGGAACGTCCAAAAGACGGCCCGGGTCTTCCTCCTCATCCCCATCACCCCCTTGGGTATGGTCCCCCGCTTTGATTATGGAGTAAAGGTTGGCTCCCGGTCGGTGATCCCCATCACGAATGGCGGTAGACGACCACTCCCTCGTTCCTGCCCCTCACCGGGATCGGGCCGAGCGAGACCCAGCCCGCGGGCGGGCCCTCCGGAAAACAGCTGGCCGCGGCCAAGATCTCGCCCGGGCCGGCCATCTCCTGGAGCCGGGCGGCCAGGTTGACCGTATCCCCCACGGCGCTGTATTCCAAACGTTCGGGGCTGCCGATGTTGCCCACCACCGCCATCCCGCTGGCCAACCCCACACCGACCGGTAGAAA
>JAAYXC010000313.1 GCA_012516115.1 Bacillota bacterium
CACTGACCATAAAACAGAACATACCCAGTAACGCGAGAACCACAGGAACTTTTCTTCTAATCATTTTTCTCCCTCCATTATAAGTAATGGATATTGGGTTCCCCGGGGTTCCCAGTATATTATAATACAAAGATTTTCCGTATGTCAACCGGTTGACATATGTTTTGGTATCGTCCGTCTGGGATAATATCCCCCT
Source organism: Bacillota bacterium (assembly GCA_012516115.1). Classification (GTDB taxonomy): domain Bacteria; phylum Bacillota; class UBA4882; order JAAYXC01; family JAAYXC01; genus JAAYXC01. Next base: position 197 of record JAAYXC010000313.1, read on the forward strand.
TAGAGAAGGCAGAGAAAATCACCCCTGGTAGAAAACAGAAACCACTTGGGGTCGGCTCGGCTGCATGCGCAGGTTGGGCGACAATGCCAGCACATATTCGCTGCTATGGCTGCCCTTCACCAATCCGTTCAATGAGTCCAGGCAACTTCTGTCTCGTGGCAATCCCATTCTCTATTCGGGCCGCCCCCTGGCTATCGGTCTTGGAAGCAAGAAGTTGCCGGTCAATCTCTATACGCCTTTGAATATAGTAAGTCATTCTGGGCGGAAAAACGAACCCTAGCCCAGATGAGAGGATCGTCGAGGACGATAACGTGGCCATCAACCACATTGGTCCGCTCGCGGATCATCTCGGCCGCAAGAAGGTCTTCCTCGTCTCCAGGACCGTCGGGGCCCTCGTCCTCGTCCCCTGCGCCTTCCTGGGGCCCTCGGCCGCCGTCCCGTGGCTCTTTCGGGCCAACGCCGTCTTGGCCAGCGCCTCCTGGCCCTGCCTCGACGCCATGGTGATCGATCTGACCCGTCGGGAAGAGCGGAGGGCCGCCTTTTCCCTGCAATATCTGGGTCTGAACATCGGTTTCGCCATCGGACCCACGATCGCCGGGTTCTTGTACCGCGGGCATCTGGGCGATGTCGTTTTTAGGGGGCTGTCTTAACCCTTCTCAACGTGCCTGGCCAGCCAAGTACTCTTCCAGCGTCAGGCCCCGCTCCGCCATGACCAGGGCGTGCTCTGTCCCCACGTAACGGAGATGCCATGGTTCGTAGGCGTAACCCGTTACGTCCTCCTTATCCCGGGGATAGCGGATGATAAAACCGTACTGCGGGGCGTTTTGCGCCAGCCATCGACCGGCCTCGGTCTCGCCGAAGGAGGTGACCAGGAGCCCGCCCACCTCGGGGCTGGAAACGTCGATGGCCAGGCCGGTCTGGTGCTCGCTTTGCCCCGGGCGGGCGCTTACCCTGTTCGCCGCCTCTTCGCCCAGAGCGGTCACATGGGCGGCGAAGATCTCCCGCTGTCTTTCATAAGACCGGTAACCGGAGATACCCACAAGGGCGATCCCTTCCTCCGCCGCCCGGGCGAAGAGGCGTTCTATTGCCTCGGCCGCCGCGGCGCAAAGTAGCCGCTTGGGCGAGCCTACCGGGCAAGTGAAGGGGATCATGGCCGGTCGAAGATCGGTCGGGGCGTAAGCGGCCGGCAAGGGCCGTTTTTTATTTACCAGCAGCACTCCGGTCACCATGCCGCCCGGATCCTCTCTCGGTGCCGCCGGGGTTGCCATTATATCCCTCCCTTTAGGTTTTTCGTCCATCCCTGCCATCCGATCGTGCTTCTTTTCCCCTTCGGAGGTCGATCCCGGCGAACGGGCCGCCGTCGACCAGGCCAGGAGGGAGAGGAAGATGAAGATCGGGAAGAGGATCGTTCCCGGTAACCTTCTATGCAAATGCCACCCTCCGTGATACTCGAAGATATCACGATCGTAGCGAAATTGGTTCTTTTACTTCAAGCAGGGGTTCATGGAGGAGTTGGCATCTTCCGGCCCGCCCGGAGGTGGTTGGAGGGATCGGCGGGAGGACGGTTATTGGGGGATCGCCGGCGGCAGCGGTATAACGTTTTCATGCTCCATCAGATGGCCTGCGGCCGGTCGGCTGAAGGCCGTGGCCGGATACCGGCGGTGAAACTAGTCCCTGCCTTCTCCCTTCCCGGTGTTTGAAAATCGCCGAACGGGCCGTTTTCCCATGTCAAGCGATTCCACGCGCCATCGACTTAAGAAAATGGTTTCTGCGCGGCATAGAACCCTTCCTTGCAAGCCATATTAGGCCCAGGGAGGAAGGATTCCCATGCGTAAAGGAGTTGTACCTCTTTTAACGCTGGCCCTCGTTTTTTCGGTTCTCTGGGGCTACGGGCAGTACGAGGCCAGAAGGCGCTGGGAAAACCGGGCAGAAACCCAGTACCAACGGGCCTTCATCGACCTAGCCAACAACCTCGGCGGTCTGGAGACCCATCTCTCCAAAGCGTCGGTCAGCGTCTCCTCGCGCGCGCTTCGCCAGACCTTTGCGGAGATCTGGCGTCTGGCCTACGCCGCCCAGGAGAAGCTCGGCCAGCTCCCCATCGGCGCGGTGGAGCTGACCCGGATGAAAATGCTCCTGGCCAAGGGGGGGACCTTCGCTTATCAGATCACCGACCGTCCGGCCGAGGAACTCTATCTTACGGCCGAGGATCGACAAATCCTGGAGGGGCTCCGTGGCCAGGCCCGCTACGTCTCCGGACAACTCACCGCCATGCAGGCCAACATCGTCCAGAACAACCTCCGGTGGATTGATGTGGAACGCCTGGCCGGTGGCCATCTCACTGCGGCCGTGATGAACAAGCGATTGGGGACGAACGAATTGACCAAGAGCCTGGTCATGGTGGAAGACGGGCTGAAACGCCTTCCCCAACCGGGTCTCCCCGAGAGCGCAGTGGTCTTCAAACCCACTCCGAAGGCCACGGCCGGAAAGCGTCGCATCGGCACCGGGGAAGGCGCGCGCATCGCCGCTCGTTTTGTCGTGGGGCCGGGAGGTCGCTCGACCACCCAATATCTCGGACGCTTAACCGGGACGATGCCGCTTCTCCTGTATACGGTGACACCCGGGCGAGGAGAGGGGGAACCGACGGCCACGGCCCATCCCGTGCGGGTGGCCGTCACCGAACGAGGCGGATACGTGGCCTGGATGCTGGCCGAACGCCCGGCGACCGTCAGCCGCCGGATCGGTCTGGATGAGGCCGGCCGCATCGCTCAGCGTTTCGCCCAAGCGCGCGGCTTCCGTAACCTGACCGTGGTCGCCCGGGAGGAACTGGGGACGGTAAGCATCATCAGCATGGCGCCGGTCGTCCACGGGGTGGTTCGCTACCCCGAGCTCATCAAGATGGAGGTGGGCATGGACGACGGCCGGGTGGTGGGTTTTGAGGCCGTGCCCTATCTGACCTTCCACGATCCCCAGGCCCGTACCCCTACTCCCAAGATCTCGGCGGAGAAGGCCAGGAAAGAATTGGATCCCTCTTTGCGGGTCACGAACGTTCGCCAGGCCATCATCCTCGACGACCAACACCGCGAACTCCTCTGTTATGAGGTGGACGCCACCAAGGATAATGAACGCTTCCTTATTTACATAAGTGCCGAGGACGGCACCGAGGCTAAGATCAGGCGGGTGGACCGGAACGGGGTGGAGATCGAATAGGCCCTCGTAGGTGTGGCCGCCATGAGGCCGATCCCGTACACGACCTCACCCCGTCTTACCACCTCCTTGAAATGCGGTAGAGGACAGGGGGTGAGGTCGATTTATTTCGTCCCGGGTTCGGTCCGAACGCCGGCCCGGCGTTCTACGCCTAGGCCGGCATGGCATATCTCTATCGATGGACCTAACCGGCCATGGCGGGGCGGAGGAGAACGGTGCGGTATTCGGTGGCTTGCTTTTGGACCCTCATGGTCTTCCTGCTGACGATGGGTGCCTCGGGCACCCCGATGGCGCCTCCACCGGTGGAGAAGGTCTTAACAAGGTTTTTTGCGGCCAGAGCGCGGGCGCTTTTGACGGGCGATGAGAAGGAAGTCAGCCGTTTCTACGATCTCGCCTCTCTCTACGGGCGTTGGGCACGGGAACACGAGCTCCGGCGCCTGCGTTACCTGGAGGCCTGGACCAGAGCCCGCGGGATTAAGCGGGGGGACGCGCGGGCCCGGATCGGGATCCGTACGATAGACCGGCAGGCTGATGGCGTCTGGGTCTTTCTTGTCCAGCATCTCCGAGTGGATTACGGGTACGTGGGAAGGAAAGGGATAGGCGGCCGATTTGGCATCGGAACGAGGCACTGCCTGGAGTTAATCGCCAGGGAAAGGATCTGGTATGTCCGGCGGGACTGGTTCCTCGACCCGCTGGAGGAAGACGCGGTGGTAAGTGAGGTCCGTCCGGCCGAAGGATGGCGACCACATGCCCCTCTTTCTACGAAGCAACCGGGGAAGCCTTCCCCGAAGACAGGAGAAGGCTACGACCGCCGGGCCGCGGTGGCCTATGCGGATAAATATGCCGGTCTGGCCCGGGGGATAGAAGGCCGCTATAATCCGGCTTACCGGGACTACACCTACCTCGGGGGGGATTGTACGAACTTCGTCTCGCAGGTCCTGGCCGATCCGGAAGCCGGAAAAATGAAACAGGATTTCGTCTGGGCTTATCGGCGGACGCCGGCCGGGCAGGCGGGTGGTACCGGGGTTTGGACGCGGGCGTCCCTCCTCGTGGACTATCTTTTATGGAACGGCCGGGCCCGGCTCGTGGGCCGGGGCAGTTATCCCGAGCTCATTCGACCGGGCCCCGTCTCTCCCCAGGGAGCCCTGGGCGAACTGGAAGAGGGCGATCTCATCGGTTACGAAGAAGAAGGACGGCTCGGCCACCTGGCGGTCATGGTGGGCCGGGACGCCTGCGGTTATCCGCTTGTCAACAGCCATACGGCCGACCGGTTTCACGTGCCATGGGACCTGGGCTGGGATAAGAAGACGGTCTTCTGGCTGCTCCACATCACGGAGTAGGATTTTGCTCCTCTTTTTTTCCGTCGGCCATGTCGATGACGATGGGGGCCGGGGTACCCCCCGGTCCGCTTACTTCGGCCACAAGCTCGCTGATCTGGGTGGGATCCTCGATCAGGCGCGGAGTAATGATGATGACAAACTCGTCCTGGCGCTTGGTCTTTTTGGTCGATTGGAACAGACGGCCGAGGAGGGGGATGGCGCCGAGAAGCGGGACCTTGGCCGTGGTGATCTCTTCCGATTCCTGGATAAACCCGCTGATGACCACGGTATAGCCGTCCATGATCCTTACCGTGCTCTGGGTAGAACGTTCCATGACCCCCGGCAGGGCGGTCACGTCCGACCCCACGCCCTCGGTGGGACTGGTGGTGTACTGGCTGATCTTTGGTTTGAGTTCCAGGGTGATCTCTTTGTTCGCCGAGACCCAGGGGACCAGCACGAGTTGAATACCGGAATCCACGGTGAACTGTTTATACTCCGTCGTGGTGGTGGTCGTCCCGCCGGTACCCGGTGTGGTCACCGGCATGGGCCAGGTATAATTGTATTTCGTCACCACGTCGAACTGGGCGGGCGTACCGCTCAAGGTGGCGATCTTCGGGTTGGCCCGTACCTTGGCCCGTCCGTCGGAGATGGCCGCCTTGAGGGTGGCCGAAAGTTTCATCGCCGCCGGCGTGCCGGGCGAGATAATGGTACCGACCAGGTTCCCCAGTTCCCACTCGATCTTTTGGCCGTCGGCCTCGATGGTGAGCGATTGCAACCCGCCGCCCCGGGCCTGGCTTTCCGAGAGTTGAAGGACGAGGATGTCGAAGAGGATCATCGGCGGGCTGAGATCGATTTTTTCCAGGTAAGCGCGGACCTGAGCCCGGTAACCTTCGCTTCCGGTTACCGCCAGGGCGTTCTGGTCCTTGACCACTACGATCTCGTTCTTGGGCAGGCTGGGCGGGAAAAGCTTCAAAGCCTCTTCGGCCTTAATATGTTGTAGGGGGATGAGTTCGGTCCGCACTTCCGGGGGGATATCCAGCCGGGCCAGGAAGTCCTTCAAGGCTTTGATGAGTTTGGGCGTCCCGGTGACGAGGAAGGAGTTGCTTTCTTTCAACAAGAGGATGTTCTGGCGGGGGAAAGCTGTGGGCAGGCTGTTCCAGACGGTTTCCGCCTGCACGTAGCGGAGGGGGATGAGCTCGGACTGGAGGAATTCCGTATCCCCCTGGCGGAAGTTCAAACCCTCTCCCACGATGTAAGTCTCACCTTCCCGCCGATAAGTAAAGGTGGTCCCCGCCAGGAGGCGTTCCAGGGCTTCTTCGAAGGAGACCCGTTTAATATGGACGCTGGCCACGTTCCAGTTCACGTTGGGATGGACGACGATGCCGTACCCCTTTTTCTTGGCCAACTCGGTCAGGGCGAGGGCCAGGTTGGCGTTGCTCACCGAGAGGTCCACGGTGCCGTCCTGGTTGACGGAGATGACGATGCTCTGGCCGGCGGTGGCCCGTTTGACGTAGAGGGTGTTCCCCTGCCTTTCCATGACCAGGCCGTTGGCCTCCAGAAAGGCGGCCAGGCCCTGTTCCAGTTCGGTCTCGATGATGGTACCGGTGACCCGGAGGCTGACGTCACGGGCCGGGACGATGGTCAACTGGGCCTGGCGGGCGATCTCCGCCAGGACTTCGCCGATCTCGGCGTTCTTCACGTCGATGGTGAGGCGACCTTCCCGCACGCGAATCAATCCTGCGGTCTCGCCCCGGCTAAAACGGAAGACCTCTCCTTCCCGGACGAGTCGCAGTCCGTTGGCGGCGGCCACGGCGCCGAGGGCCTCTTCGAGAGGGAGAGGTGGAAAGTAGGCGGTGATCGGCGTACCGGCCGTGGTCTGGTCGCAGAGGAGGGCCCGACCGGTCTTGGCGCTGAGTTCACGGACGAGGGTGGCAAGAGGTACCCCGGCCGCATCGAGGCCGAGCCGACCGTCTTCGTAACGGAGGGTGAGCCGCCCCTGGCTCTGGCCGGGGCGGAAGAGGTAGACCCCGTTTCGTTCCTCCATCTGACAGCGGGCGGTCTCGGCCAGGATGGTCGCCAGATCCGCCAGGCCGATGCGGTTGAGGACGAGGTTGATCCGGTCGGCCGATGGCGTACCGACGAAGGTGAAGTTCTTCCCGGTGACCCTGGTCAACTCGGCCAGGACCGCCGGGAGTTTCGCCGCCTGGAAGACCACGGAGACGAGATCGTCTCCTTCTTTTTGTACGCGGATCAACTGTCTGGTGACGCTGTAGAAGCGGCCGTCGATGGTCACCTGGAGGTCGTAGAGATTGGCCAGGTGGGCCAGGCATTCGTCGAAGGTTCCTTCGAAATGGAAGGAGACGAGCCCTCCCACCGTCTCATCCATGGTCAGGGTTACGCCGGCCTGGGCGGCCAGGGCGTTAAGGACGTCGCGGAGGTCGGCGTCTTTGTAACTCACGGTAAAAAGGGGACTGCCGGCCGTGCCGACCCCAAAGGAGACGAGAAGCAGGGCGGCGAGAAGGGAAACCAGGAAGCGAATGCGGGGGTAATGAGACACCCCTCAGCAACCCCCTTAATGATTTTTTTAAAGTTTTCGCCTAAAAGCAGGAAAATTCCTCCTTGCGGGCGGGGCAAAAATGGATCGATTAAACCGACGGGGCAAGGCAGGAATCTCTTTTCCGGAGGAGAATGATGCCTGTTGATGGGAACTACCCTGTGCGAGTGGAGGGTTTTTTTTGCCGAAGAGATTCTTTTTCGTCTTCACCGTAGCCGTTTTGATGGCGTCTCTGGCCGTGGTCCGCGCCGGTTCACCTTTTTTATCCCTGGCCGAGATTAAACCGGGGCAGAAAGGAACCGGTTATACGGTGGTGGCCGGAACCCAGGTGAGATCCTTCGGCGTTGAAATCATCGGGGTGATCAAAGGCGAAAGCGAAGACCGGAATTTCGTCCTGGTCAAGGTCTCGGGGAACGTCTTTCGGGAGAGCAAGGGTATTGCCGCCGGGATGAGCGGAAGGCCGGTCTTCGTCTCCGGCCGTCTTTTGGGGGCCATCAGTTATGCCTTCGACCGCGCGGACCCCCGCTACGGTCTGGTGACGCCCATCGAGGAGATGCTTCGCATATGGAACGAGGAACCGGTATCCCCTCGGAGCGCACGCCTTTCGCCTTTCCTCTATCCCGGGCGCGGGTTCGCCGTTCCGGTACCTACGCCCCTCCTGGTGAGCGGGAGGAGGATCCCTCCCTGGTTAACTCTGTTGGAAACGCAGTTGGGGATGAGGGCGGTGGCCATAGGCCAGACCGGCGTCCCCCGGGGAGAAACCCCCCGGCCGCTGGTCCCCGGTAGCGCCGTGGCCGCCGTGTTCGCCCAGGGAGATTACGGGGCCGTGGCCATCGGCACGGTGACCTGGGTGGAAGGCCGACGTTTTCTGGCCTTCGGACATCCCCTGGCCAATCAGGGCGTGGTGGATTACCCGGCGGCCGGCGCTTATATTCACCGGGTCATCGCCAGCCTGGAAATGCCGTTTAAACTTGGTGTCCCCCTGGGACAGGTGGGCCGGTTTATCCAGGACCGGGGAGCCGGTGCCGGGGGTCTGCTCGAAGAGCAGGCGGATACCATTACGGTGGAGGCGGTGGTGGAAGATCGTGGTTCCGGGAAACGGAAGAGTTTTCGTTCCTCGATCGTACGGGAACCTGGCCTTTTCCGCTCTTTGGCCCTGTCCGCTTTGCTCGAGGCCATCGACCGGACCTTGGACGAGTATGCCCCTGGAACGGCGCGGGTCTCCCTGGCCCTTTACGCCGACGAGTTGACGGAACCGTTACGGCGGGAGAACCTTTTCTACAGCGACAAGGATATCGCCGTGGAGTCCCTGGCCGAAGTGGGTGAAGCCATCGACCTTCTCTTGGGGAACGAATTTCAGGAGCTCACCCTCCGCAGGCTCCGGCTGGAAGTGGTCTACTTTCCCGCGGCGCTGGTGGCCCGGGTGGTGAAAGTCACCGCCGATAAAGAGCGGGTGCGGCCGGGAGAAAAGATCCAGGTGGAGGTGGAGCTTCGTCCTTTCCGGCGCGAGAAGATGGTCGTTCCCTTTTCGGTGGAACTACCGGCCGACCTTGCCCCCGGTAAGTTAGTCCTTACCGCGCGGGGAGGATTTTTGCCGGCCCGGAAAGAAAAAGAAGAAGGTGAAGAAGACGTGAGTTCCTTGCCGTTCTTGGGAGCTGCTCCGCCGGCTTCGCTGGCCGAAGCGATGCGGGCTTTCACCGCCCGGTCACACAATAACGAGCTCATCCTAGAATACCTGCCCTTACCACAGGAACTGGACCGCGAAACCTCCGCTCCGGAGCCGGTGAGCCTCGTGCAGGAGCTGGAGTACGTCATCCAGGGGCAGACGCAGTCGATCCTGGAGGTCGAGCCACCGCCGGCGAATCAGAACAAACCGTCATCTTAAGGACCGTCCAAACCCGATGGAGGTTACCGAGTCAGGCCTCGGTGATAAGAAATGTGGCAAATTATAGAGAATAAACGATTGCTCAGCATAGGAAGAATTTTACTTTTTTTGGCCGCCCTTTTCTGGGTCGTCTTGTCGGGGGCGACTTTTTTTCTCCTCCGGCAGGATCGTTTCTTGACGGCAGTGGAACGAGGTCTGCGGGGGATGGCCTCTACTAACGGAATGGCCTTTGCGGTAGCCGGGGTGCGGCCCGTGGGTTTAAACGGGCTGGTGCTGGAGAACGTGGTGGTGCGCGACCGCCGGCATCCCCGCCACCCGGTGATAATGGCGGCCCAGAGGATTTATCTTCGCCTGGCGCCCCTGGCCTTGCTCAGGGCGCCCCGTCATCCCGAAGGGGCCGTGGC
>JAAYXC010000314.1 GCA_012516115.1 Bacillota bacterium
CCCCATGGGCATCCCCAGCCCTCCCCCGTGGGAGAGCCGTGGGAGATTGCGGGCCATGACCGCCAGGCCTTCTCCCAACCGTTCCAGACCGGCCAGAGAATCGTCGAGGATCGACATGACCCACGGCGCGGATTCCAAAAGTCCTTCGTAGCGAGGCTGGGCAAAGGCTTCCCGGTCGTATTGGAGAAAACCAAAGCTCAAAAACCCGCCGACGAAGACCGCCCCGAGGAGAAACCCCCCGCCCAGCGCGCGGAAGGAGAAGGCGCGGAGGAAGAGCGTGGCCGCCAGACCACCGATGCCGGCGAGGAAAACGGCCAAAAGGATCACCCGGTTGGCGGCCTGCCGGGCCTGGGCGACGATGGCGGCGGTAAGGGCTTTCCTCGCCTCCACCTGCTCGCCCAGATCCTGCAGAAAAGAAGGGGCCAGCCCGCGGAGCTCCAGCTCCAGCCGGACCGGGACCCGATGGGTCCGGGCGGCGAGAAACCCCAACGGCGGGAAAGAGATCCGCGTCTCGGCCGGGACGAGCAAACGCACCCGAGCGGCAAAGGTCAGACCGGCGCCGCTTTTCTCTACCCGGGCGAACCCGTTGACGGCCAGGACCGCTCCGGCCAGGCAGAAAAGGACCCATACCGCCGCTCTTTGCCATCCTGCCCGCCGGTTTCGAGCCACTCCTTCTCCCTCCTCCTGCCGGGATTGTACCACGAAGGGGGAGAAGGGGTAAATCGAGGGAAAGGTGGCAGAGCTGCCACGGTCTCCCGCCTAAGCGCCGTACCAGTCGAGATTGACCACTTCTTTGGCGTGGGCCTGGATGAACTCACGCCGCGGTTCGACCTTGTCGCCCATCAGGAGGCTGAAGATCTGGTCGGCTTCGATGGCGTCCTCCAAGGTCACCTGGAGCATGGTCCGGGTGGCCGGGTTCATGGTTGTCTCCCAGAGCTGCTCGGCATCCATTTCCCCCAGGCCTTTATACTGCTGGATTTCTTTTATATTTTCCTTACCCAGCCTGGCCACAAGCTGTTCGAGTTCTTTATCGCTATAAGCGTAGTAATGCTCCACCTTTTTCTTCCCGGCCGAAACGCGATAAAGCGGCGGTTGGGCGATATAAACGTGGCCGTGCTCGATGAGCGGCCGCATATAACGGTAGAAAAACGTAAGGAGCAGGGTTCGGATATGGGACCCATCGATATCCGCGTCGGCCATGATGATGATCTGATGGTAGCGGAGCTTGCTGAGGTCGAATTCATCGCCGATCCCGGCCCCCAGGGCCACGATGACCGGTTCGAGCTTCTGGTTCTTCAAGACTTCATCCCGGCGCGCCCGTTCCACGTTCATCATCTTGCCCCAGAGGGGCAGGACGGCCTGGAAATGCCGGTCCCGACCCTGCTTGGCCGAACCGCCGGCCGAATCGCCCTCGACGATGTAGATCTCCGCCTGGGCCGGGTCGTTGACGATACAGTCGGCGAGTTTCCCCGGCAGCGAACTGATCTCCAGGGCGTTCTTCCTTCTCGTCAGCTCCTTGACCTTGCGGACCTCTTCCCGTGTCCGGGCGGCGAGCAGGGCCTTCTCCACGATCTTTTTCGCCGCGGCCGGGTTCTCTTCCAGGAATTCCGCCAACCCTTCGGAGACGATGGACTGGACCAGACCGGCGATCTCGCTGTTGCCCAGCTTGGTCTTGGTTTGGCCTTCGAACTGCGGATCCCGCAGTTTGACGCTGATGACCGCGGTCAAACCTTCCCGCACGTCATCGCTGGTGAAGTTCTGCTCCTTTTCTTTAAGAAGGCCGTATTTGCGCGCGTACTCGTTGATCGTACGGGTGAGGGCGGCCCGGAAGCCGGTCAGGTGGGTCCCGCCTTCCACCGTATTGACGCCGTTGGCGAACGAAAAGACGTTTTCGACGTAGGTGTCGTTATACTGGAGGGCGACCTCCACCATTACTTCCTTCTCTTTAATCTCTTTATTAATGGAGATGATCTCTTTATGAATGGGATCCTTGTTTTTATTTAAATACTCCACGAAAGCGACGATCCCGCCCGGATAATGGAAGGTATCGTGCTTGCCCGTTCGTTCGTCGGTTAGAGTAATGGTCACCCCTTTGTTGAGGAAGGCCTGCTCGCGGAGGTAATTATAAAGCGTCTCGTAATTGAACTCCGCCGTCTCGAAGATCTCCGGATCCGGTTTGAAAGTGGTTATGGTACCCGTTCCTTCCGCCGGACCGAGGATTTCGATCCCGGTCACGGGGACGCCGCGCTCATAACGCTGGTAATAGAGGCGCCCATCCCTTTTCACCCTAACCTCGAGCCATTCCGAAAGGGCGTTGACAACCTAAACACCTACCCCGTGAAGCCCGCCCGAGTATTTATAACCCTCCCCACCGAACTTCCCACCGGCGCCCAGCACGGTCATGACGATCTCCAGGGCGGGCCGGCCGGTCTCATGCATGTCCACGGGGATGCCGCGACCGTTATCGCTGTTGGTTAGGCTTCCGTCTTTATGGAGGGTGACATCGATCCGGTCGCAGAAACCGGCCAGGACCTCGTCGATGCTGTTGCCGACGACTTCGACCACGAGATGATGGAGCCCTCGGGCCGAAGTACTGCCGATGTACATGCTCGGCCGCTTACGCACGTGTTCGAGGCCGTCCAAAACCTGGATTTGATTGGCATCGTAGCGGAGAACTTCTTTTTCTTCGGCCATGGTGATCCTCCAAAAATCATTCCTTATCCTCGGCGCCGGCTTAAGAGTTCCGCCCTTTTCTTCAACGTCCCGGAAGAGATGGGCGAGGGATAGACCGCCTGCGTGGTGATGACCAATGATTTGATCTCTTCCCGGGCCAGGGGGGGATGCGGGTTCACCATTTTCGCCTGGTATTCTTCCGGGAGACTGCGGTACCACAGACGATTTTTCTCCACATTGAGAATGACCACGATATCCCTGATCCGAATCACGGTTTCTCCTCCAAGATGTAAGAACATCTATCTCTCTCCTCCGTCAGGGCGGTGGACTAATCCTCATTTTCCGGCCATGCCCGGGCTGCCTCCGGACCCAGGAGTTCGGTGACCAGGTCCCGGGTGATTCCACCGGGAGCGCGGCCGCAAAGCAGGGCCAGACGGCGCAGATCTCCCCGGAGACAAAGCCGGGCGATGGGGGATAAAGGACCCTCGGCCAGGCGCCGTTCGATCTTCCGCCGCAGCTCTTCTTCTACGGCTGCCCGCACGGCCTCCCGGCGGGCGGGAACGATTCGTTCCTCGAGGGCCCGGATCTCGGCCGCGGTGGGCCAGGTCTCCCCGAGCAACAAGCGAATATATTCTTCTTCGTCCTCCCCGGTTCCTTTCTCCCTGCGGGCCCAGGCTAAAGCGGCACGAAAAAAAACCGCGGCCAATTTCGGATCGGGGACTTTCTCCGCCAGCTCTTTTATTTTGGCCAATTTTTCCGGTGATAAAGGTCTTTTTCCGGTCAAAGCGGTCGCCGAGGGGATTTCCTTCCCTTCTTCCCTTTCCGGTTGCCCGATCTTGACCCGGATTCCCCGTAGATAGGAACCACCCATGATTTTTCGGTAACGGAGGAGAATCTCCTTTTCCATGAGGCTCAGCTGGTGGGCGAGGGCCGGGTTGGGGGTCTTGACGAACAAAAGACCGTGCAAAACCGGACCACAACTCGTCTGCCGGGCGATCTCTTCCCCCACCACCCGCGGCCAGAAGAAAACGGCCGATCCCTGCCGCAACCTGGTGGCGATCCCCATTTTCGTCGTCACCCGGTCCAAAAGAAAACCAAGCCGTACCGGTTCCGTCATTGCCTTTCCTCCTCGATTTGTCCGTCCTCTACCAGAAAGAGACGTGCCGCCGCAAGGACTCCGCCGAAGTCTTTTTTTTCGGTGGAGGTGATGAGGGTCTGGACCGTGGTCAAGAGGGTTCGAAAGAGGGCCATCTTCCTTTCCTCGTCGAACTCGGAGAGCACATCGTCCAAAAGCACGATGGGCGGTTCCCCGAGGCGGTCCGTCAGATAATCGACGGCCGCCAATTTCATGGCCAGAGCAGCCGTACGTTGCTGGCCTTGCGAGGCAAAAGAACGGAGGGCCCGGCCCGCGCGGAAACCGATGGCGATATCATCGCGATGCGGTCCGGTAAGGGTGAGACCGCGGATGATTTCCTCTTTTTCACGACTTACCAATTCCCGACCAAGGAGTTCCGCGGCCTGGGCCTCTTCGGCCAGGGGAACCTTCCCGCCGAACATATAGGAGAGGGCGATCTCTTCTTTCCCGCCGGCCAGACGCGCATGGTAAGAGACAATGGACGGGGCCAAATCACGCATGGCCTGCAGACGCCAGCCGATGACCTCCAGCGCCCGGGCCAGGAAGGTTTCGTTCCAGACCAAAAGTTCTTCCCGGTCGGTTTCTTTTTCCCGGATCCGGCGGAGCAGTTCGTTCCGTTGGAAGAGCGCCCGCTGATAGGAATGAAAAGCCCGACGAAAACGTGGTTCCGTTTGGGCCAAATAGAGGTCGAGATAAGTCCGGCGGTGTTCGGGACCACCTTTTAACAATTGGAGATCGTCGGGGGAGAAGAGGACCACGTTGACCCGACCGAAAAGATCCTGGGCCCGTTTAAGGGCTACTCCGTTCTGAAGAATGGCTTTACCGGCCGGGCCGAAAGCGTACTCCAGCGTGGACTTGACCCCGTTCCGGCTGGAAAAGACTCCTTCCACGCGGAACCCATCGCAACCGTAACGAATGAGATCTTGTTCGTTGTTGGAACGAAACGAGCGTCCGAAAGCTAAAAGATAGATCGCTTCCAGAAGATTGGTCTTTCCCTGGGCATTTTGTCCGATAAGAAGATTAATATAAGGCGAAAATTCTATTTTTGTTTCCCGATAGTTGCGGAAGTTACGAATAAGCAACTTTTCAAGCTGCAATTTTCTCCCCTCTCTTCATTCTCTCCTCCCTAAAACTAATCAAATTAAAAGAATCAAAAATTAATCTGATAGGGCATAACCACATAACGATAATATTCACCGTCCACCGGCCGGAGTAAAGCCCGATCGGTGGGCCCGGTGAAGGAAAAACGGACCTCGTCGCCGGGCACCACTTTCAAAAAATCGAGAAGATAATGGGGAGAGAAGAC
>JAAYXC010000315.1 GCA_012516115.1 Bacillota bacterium
AAGGAAGATCATTCCACCCGGAAAGACGGCCGGGTAAAATAGGTTTTTAAACGTGAAGGGAATTCTCTTTTATGAAAGAGAGCAGTTCATCGATTTAGGCAAAAGCAAGGCAGGTGACCGTGTCGGCGGCCCCATAGTAGATGGCGATGCGCCCGGTGGCGGCATCCGTAAGGGCGGCGCAGGGGAAGACCACGTTCGGTACGTCGCCGACGCACTCGTAGTCACGTTGGGGCGAAAGAAGATACGGCGCGGTTCGATGGATGACCTTCCATGGCTGGTCCAGGTCGAGCAGGGCGGCGCCGAAGCTGTAGACAAAACCGTTACAGGAAGTCAGGACCCCGTGATAGATAAGCAACCATCCCTCGGTGGTCTCGATGGGCACGGGCCCGGCGCCGATCTTCGTCGACTGCCAGCCCTCCGCGGGCCGCATCACCAAACGATGCCGGCCCCAATGGATTAAATCCGGACTTTCACTGTAGAAAATGTCACCGAAAGGTGTATGCCCTCTATCGCTCGGTCGGCTTAGCATGGCGTATTTGCCGTTGATGCGGCGGGGGAAAAGGACCCCGTTACGATTGAAGGGGAGGAAAGCGTTCTCGAGCTGGTAAAACACTTGAAAATCGAAGGTATAGGCCAGACCGATGGTCGGGTAACCTTCGTAACCGTTGCACCACGTGATGTAGTACCGGTCTTCCAGCCAGCAGACCCGGGGGTCGTAACGTCCGTAAGTGAACTTGCCTATCTCGGGGTCATCGCAGATGAACGAGATGGGCTCGGGCGTAATCCGCCAATCCAACCCGTCGTCGCTAAACCCGCTGTGGATTTGCATCCGGCGCCTTTTATCATCGCAACGAAAGACACCGGCGAAACGGCCCCGGAAAGGAACCACCGCGCTGTTAAAGATGCTGTTGGAAGTAGGGAGCAAATCCCGGGGGATGATGGGGTTGCGCTGTGAGCGCCAGACGACGTCGTAGCAGCCGGCCGGCCGGTCTTCCCAGGGGATGTTGGGAAGGTCCGGTCCTTTGAGCAAACGTGGTTTTGCCGCTGCGTTGAGGGATTGGTCCGGTTTGAGTTCTTGTGCCATCCGTTTTCACCTCATGTTAGGGAATCGGTGTAGCAAACTTACTTACCAAAATTATATGATGGAAACGAAGATGATGCAAGTCAATTTTAGGGGAAAAGTTGAGGGAAAGAAAGCCGTAAGATGCCGTCCGACGCAGATCTTATTTATAGGGCCGCGTGGTGAAAAAACGGAGGGACCGCCATCTCTCACCGGTGGCATACCGCTTCTTTGCACGGTTTACGGGCCGTTTTGTTTGCCCAAAATGTTGAGAAAAGATCACCGAAGTTTTCCCGAAGGAGAGCCAAGAAAAGAAGCTAAAAGGGGAAAAACAAGGGGGGTTCAATCGGGCGGTACCATCCGCCACTCTTCCGGGACGTCGGTGAGCTTCTCGTGGCCGTCGGGCGTGATGAGATAGGTGTTCCCCACCCCTATCAGACCCAGGCCGGGGAGGAAAACCTTCGGCACTATCGCCACCACCATCCCCGGTTGCAGAACGTCTTTTTCACCGGGGAAGAAAAGGGGTAGCTCATCGGCTTCCATACCGAGTCCATGCCCGAGTGGCCAGAGGGGCCCGCCGCCGATCCCCAAAAAATAACCTTCATAGCCCAGGAAATCGGCGGTCCGGGTGGCGAGGGCGAAAAGCTTCTCCACCCGCTCGCCCGGTCCCAAGCGGCGTTCGACTTCCCGGAGGACCCGTCCCATGGCCTCATAGGCCCACCCGGCTTCGGCGGTGGGCGGTCCCAGGGAGAGATTCCGGGTCACCAGGGCCAGATACCCGGCCGAGGAGCCGAAGAATTGCAGGAAGACCGGCTCGTGGAGGGCAAACGGGCGGTCGCCCGATCCCCAGGGAACGGCCGGGGAGAGCCCGGGGCCGGCCCAAAAAGCCAGCCGTTCCGGGGCAAAAACCTCAGCCCCGCCCACGATGAAACCCATGGCCGTGACAGTACCCTCCCGGAAGCGGACGACTCCGGGATGGCCTTTCCGGCGCAGGTAGGCTTCGATCCTGATGGAGAGCTCCAGTTCCGTCTGGCCGAGACGTAACAGAGAAGCGGCCGTCTTCACCGCTCCATCCGCCTGCCTTGCCGCCAGGCGAATATATTCGCATTCGCGGAGGGACTTCTGTCTGCGCAGGCGACGGAGGACGAGACTGAGATCGACCGCTTCGGCCTGGGGAAAAAGGGAACGCAAACAGAGGACGTCTTCATAGCGAAGAACCTGGAAACCGAAGCCGATGCGCCGCGGTGCCGCCGGGGCATGACGCCGGATGGCATTAAGGAGTCCACCCAGATCTTTAAACTCTTCCACGGGTAAAGGGGTCTCACTCCGGGCGCGGGGAGCGCCCCGGCGGGCGGCGAGCCAGGCCCGGCCGGAACGGTGGAGGAAAAGATAACCGGCCTGGGT
>JAAYXC010000316.1 GCA_012516115.1 Bacillota bacterium
CCCTTACCCCCACCCCTACTCTGGACGCCATCTCCGAGATCCCGAAGAACGCTTTTCCCCGTAAAGATGAGGTCCTGCGGGTGGAGTTCCGCTATCGCATCGGCGGCAAGGGCATCACCTGTTCGCGGATGTTGAAAACCCTCGGCGGGAGGAGCGAGGCCGTCATCCTCCTCGGTGACGACAGTATCTCCCATTGCATCGAAGACTATCTTCGCCGGGAAGAAGTGGAGGCCAGGATCCTGCGGACCCAAGGTCAGGGACGGATCTGCCTCATTTTAACCGAGATCGATCAAGAGGCTCCCCCGGTGGCCGGCCTCATTCGGGCCACCGGTGACTACCGCATCAACGGCAGCGGCCTGCGGGTCGATGCCGCGGTCATGGAGGAACTCCTGGCTTTCCTCGAGACCCATCTCGAAGGGGCGGCGTCCCTGGCCCTGGCCGGTAGCCTTCCGGAAGGTTCGCCGGTGGACTTCTACGCCCGCTGCATCGAAACGGCCCGCCGTCGGGTCCCCCTGGTCATGCTCGATTCCAGCGGTCAGGCCCTCCTCCACGGGGTCAAGGCCCGCCCCCACCTGGTGAAGATCAACGGCAAAGAAGCGGCCGGGCTCATGAGCGTGCCGGTCCCCGAAGGGATCTGGGACGCCCTGGATCTGGCCCGGGCCATCGCCCGGACCCACGGAGTGGAAAAGGTCGTGATCACCCTTGGCAGCGCCGGCGCGGTGGCCGTTGACGGCAAGACCAACTTCATCCTCCGTGCCCCGAAAGTGGAGGCAAGAGGAGGACTCGGCGCGGGCGATAGTTTCTTCGCCGGCCTGGCCTACAGTCTGACCCGGGGCGATCCCTTCCCCCAGGCCCTGCGGTGGGGTGGGGCCTGCGGCGCGGCCACGGCCGAGCAGCCGGCGGGGATGATCGGCACACGCGAACGTTCTCTGGCGCTTTTTACCAAGGTGGAAGTCATGGGGATGACCGATGAGACCCTCGGGGCGGCGTGGCACGAGGCGGCCCCAAGCGGCGGGCCTTGAACGGCCCTTCAGATGAGCGGCGGTAAGGCGCTCCGCGCTTCCTTTTTCTCCCGGCGGCGCCCCAGATAAAAGGCGAAAAGGCCGTGAAGGATAAAGGCGAAGAGAAAGACCCGGGATTCTCGAAAAGGAACTTTTTCCTCCCAGACCCCATGGGCGCGAAGATAGACGTAGGTCTGCATGGAGACGAAGGCCACCAGGAAAACGAGGGCCGCCCGGCGTCGTGTTAACGCCAAGATGTCAAGCCCATGGGCAAAGAGAACCTCCACCGGGTACCAGGCGAGGACGAGCATCACCGGGAGGCCGAAGAGGAGCACCGGGTCGTGGAAACGCCACCAGGCGAGAAGAGGCCCGCCTATGAAAAATAAGGCCAGGGCGGGCAAGACCCCGGCCACCAGGGCGAAAGGCGTCCACCTTTTGAGCTCCCGGAAAGGAACGAACAGAAAGGCCAAAAGAAAACAGAAGGCCGCGATACCGAACGAATACGAACGAAAAACCGCATCCACCCCGTGGATTCCTCCTCATCCGGAAAAAGGCGGGGCCAACCCTTAAGAACCGGCCCCGACCTTCGCCGGGGATTTCGCTTCTTCCACCGGAACGGCCTCTCCCCGCTCGATAGACCTCAGGATGGCGAAGACCGCTTTGACGTCGCCGAAAGCAGTAGCCGGGGTGACTGTGAAAGGCCTTTTCTCCATCAGGGCGCGGTGGAACTCGACGAGCTCATGGTAATAACCGCGCCGTGGGGTATAGCGGATCTCCTCGTGCCGGTCGTCGTTATGGTCCACGTGGATGATCCCGGCATCTCGTTCCTCAAGGTAGATCTCGCCCGCCGTGCCGAAGATCCGGAGCCCCACCAGGGGCCGGTGCGGTTCGCGGCCGGCATCGTAAAACGAGAACTGGCCGATAACACCGGAGCGGAACCGCAAATTGACGCTCACCGCGGCATAAGGAGAGAAATCGTCGCCCTGACGCCGGCCGAAGGCGTGCAGCCGTTCGATGGGGCCGAAGATGTACCGGAGGGCGGCAAGATCGTGGACTCCTACATCGAGGAGGGTACCGCCGGGGTAGGCCGGGTGCTGGCGCCATTCGGTCCGGGCGAAGTCATCTTTCGTCATGGCGCACGGGAAACAGGCCACCCGGTTCTGGAGGAAATAGACGGTGCGGCCGACTTTTTCTTCGACCACCAGGCGGCGGAGCCCGTCGATCTCTTCTTCGAAGCGATAGTTCTCGGCGACCATGATCGGGATCCCGGAGCGTTCGGCCAGGGCAAGAAAGGCCTCGGCCTGTTCGTAATCGGGGGCCAGGGGTTTCTCGCAGAGAACGGCCTTACCGGATCTTCCCGCCCAGGCCCCGATCACGTCTTCGACCACCGTGAAGTTGGCCGGAATGGGGACCATGATGTCCACCGCGTCGAGATCCGGTCGCTGGAGCATCTCCCGGTAGTCGGTATAGGCCGCCTCTTCCCCGAGGCCGAGTTTCTCCACCCAGAAGCGGGCTTTTTTCTCCTCCCGGTCGCAGACGGCCACGACCTGATAGCGATCTTTTAATTCGAGATAAGCGGGGTAATGGAGGCGCTCAAAAGCCAGTCCCGCACCGATGATGCCCATCCGGATAATCGGCCACGACAAAGAAAACCCCTCCCTTTCCGTCTCCTCCCCCCAGTATGACGGGAAGAAAAGGGTTATATGCGTGCGTTTAAAAAATCCTTTTATCCTGGATTTCGAAGGCATGCTGGCTTTTCCATGCAAAAGGTGGCCGCGGGGAAGACACCCCCTGGGCCCAGGTCGGGAGGGTGGAACTTTCCTCCTTAATCAGGGAACGAAAACCCTTCTCCCGTTTCGAAGACCTTTCCGCCGTCCGCGGCCCGGCAGAGATAGACGGCAGGGTTCTTCCCGGTACGAGCGCTATACTTTTCCTTTACCACCGCCGTAAACTCCTCTACCGCTTCCGGCCGCACCAGGTTCACCGTGCATCCGCCGAAGCCGGCGCCGGTCATCCTGGCGCCGTAGACGCCCGGTACGCCGCGGGCCAGTTCCACCAGGAGGTCGAGTTCCGGGCAACTCACCTCATAGAGGTCGCGCAGGCTGGCATGGGACTCGTACATCAGGCGGCCGAAAAGCTCCAGATCGCCTGCGGCCAAGGCCTGGGCCGCGGCGAGGGTGCGGTCGTTCTCTCCTATTACGTGACGGCACCGTTTGGCCACGACCGGTTCCATCGACGGTTCCAGGGCGGCCAGCATGGCCGCGTCCGCGTCCCGCAGGGCACGCACGGACGGATGGCGGCTTTGGAGAACGGCCACCCCGCGTTCGCATTCCTGCCGCCGCCGGTTGTATTCCGAGGCCACAAGGGAATGCTTGATCCCCGTGTCCACCACCACCACCCGGGCCTCGGCCGGATCGAGAGTGTAATACCGGTAGGAGAGGTCCCGGCAGTCGAGGAGCAGGGCATGTCCGGCCCGGCCGAGCCTGGAGATGAACTGGTCCATGATCCCGCAGTTGACGCCTACGAAGAGGTTTTCCGCCCGCTGACAGAGGCGGATGAGCTTCTCGGCCGGGATTTCCAGGCCGAAGAGGCGGTCCACGAGGACGGCCGTGGCCACCTCGAAGGCGGCCGAGGAACTGAGTCCCGCCCCCTGGGGCACTTCCCCGGCCACCACCGCCATAAAACCGCCGAGCCGGTAACCGGCCTCGTAAAGCGCCCAGAGGACGCCGCGGGGATAGTTGCTCCAGCGCTCTTTGGGGTCGGGCGCCACCGTCCCGACCGCCGCCAAAGGAAATGTCACTTCCGCACGGAAATCAAGTGAATAGAGACGGACCGTCTCGTCCTCCCCCGGCGCCCCGAGGATCCAGATCCGGCGGTCGATGGCGATGGGGAGGACGAAGCCGTCGTTATAATCGGTATGCTCGCCGATGAGGTTCACGCGGCCGGGCGCCGCGGCGAGGACGGTGCGGGATAAGGCCGCCGGGCCGAAGCGCCGGGTAAAAGCTTCTTTAAGGCGGGCTATGCACTCCATGGGTCTCCTCCTTGTTTCGTCAAGCTTGGGTCGCAGAGTTAACGGCGGTCTGGATTTTCTCCTCACCCATCTTCCCTCTCCCGAAGGGAGAGGGAAAATTTGGAAGAAATTAAATTTACCCGACGGCTATCGCCTTTCGCCAAGGCTCACGTGACATTAAAAAATAGCGGCGACAACGAAGGTTTAAGTTAAAAAATGAGTGTAACGTCTTCCCAACTCTTTTCCGCTTCCCGAATCTCTTTTACTATACCCCATGATATTGCACTTTCTCGGGACCCCCCCCTCGCCCCGGGAGATGTGGTTGGGGGGCGAGGGAAGGCCAAAGGGTGAGGGATCCCGTCACCCTTCCCGATAATGCCTGGCCGGAACCTCCCGCAACCGTGCCGCCGCCTCCTCCGGGGTGATATCCCGCTGCGGCTCGGCGGTCATCTCGTAACCCACCATGAACTTTCGCACCGTGGCCGAACGCAGAAGTGGCGGATAATAGACCGCATGTAACCGCCAGTAGGGATGGGGGTCACCGTCGGTGGGTTTACCGTGCCAACCCATGGAGTAAGGAAAAGAGACCCGGAAAAGGTTGTCGTAGCGGGTGGTCAGCTCTTTAATGATGGCGGCCAAAGCATCCCTTTCCTCAGGGAGAAGCGAAGGCAGGTCACCCACCGGCCGGCGGGGGACGAGCAGGGTCTCGAAAGGCCAGACGGCCCAGAAAGGAACAAGCGCCGCCCAATGCGCGTTGGCGCAAACGAGGCGCTCGCCCAGCCGGAGCTCCAGCGCCAGGTAGTCGCCCAAAAGGTCAGTGCCGTGGCTGGCGAAGTACTTCCGCTGGCTTGTGAGCTTGCGCCCGGGGATGGTGGGCAGGTCCCGGGTGGCCCAGATCTGGCCGTGGGGGTGGGGGTTGCTGCAGCCCATCATCTCCCCTTTGTTATCGAAGATCTGGACATATCCTATCTCCGGTCGGGCGCCCAATTCTTCCACCTCATGGGCCCAGGTCTCGACCACTTCCCGGATGGCCGTCACCGGCAACAAGGGAAGGGAAAGATCGTGGCGGGGTGAGAAACAGATCACCCGACAGCGGCCGGTGGTGGGCCGGGCCACCATGAGTCCTCCTTCGTCCACCCCGTGGTCTTCTTCCGCCCCGGAACCGGGAAGGAGGGCCGGGAAGTCGTTATCGAAGACGAAGGTCGAAGTGTAGTCGGGGTTCCGGACTCCACCGGCACGCTCGTTGCCTGGACAAAGATAGCAATGGGGGTCGTAGGCCGGCCGCGTTTCCGGCGGCGTTTCTTCCACCTGACCCTGCCAGGGGCGCCTGGTCCGCTGGGGCGAACAGAGGACCCACTCCTCGGTAAGCGGGTTGTAACGGCGGTGGGGGTGGGTACGGTAATCGACGGCCAAGGAGGTCCCTCCGTCTTTAATGGAAATGAATCGGACAAGATTTATGGGATTATCAGGAACCAGGACGGGGTAAAGCGGGTGGTAAAAATTAGACGAGTCTCACCGCCAGGCCCTTCTGCCGGAGCTTCTCGATCTCGGCCGGATCGGCTTCACTGGTGGTCAGGAGGAGATCGAAGGAAGTCACCGGCGCCACCACCGCTGCCGCTACCCGCCCGATCTGGGTATGGTCCGCGACCACGATCCGTTCCCGGGCCGCGGCCATCATGGCCCGCTTGATCTCGGCCTCGGGGAAGTTGGCGTTGGTCACCCCGGCTTCGGTTTCTACGCCGTTTGCCCCGATAAACGCCCGGTCGGCCCTGATCAACCTTAAAAGCTCGGTCCCGAGCGGATTGACCAGGGAATGCTGGATGGCCCGCAACGTCCCTCCGGTGACGATGACCGTAATCCCCGGGGATTCCTCGAGGATCATGGCGATGTTCAAAGCATTGGTGACCACGGTCAGCCGACGCCGACCAAGGAGGGCATTGGCGATGGCCGTGGTCGTCGTCCCCACATCGAGGACGATCGTCTCCCCTTCGCCGACCATGGCCGCCGCGGCCTCGGCCAACCGGGCTTTTTCCGACGCGTTGACGGCCGCCGTGCGGGCAAAAGGCAACTCAAAACCGGTCTGCACCGCCACCGCGCCGCCGTGGGTTCGGCGGACCAGACCCTGTTCGGCCAGGGCCCCCAGGTCCTGACGGATCGTCACCGCCGAAACTCCCAATTCCCGGGCCAGCTCGTTCACCCGCACATGGCCCTGGGCCGTCAACCGGCGAAGGATGAGCCGTTGTCGCTCCTCGGGGAACAAGGTCGTCCTCCGCTTGCGTTCGTTTTCTTTTATGATAGATTATGATTTCGGTTTCCGTCAAGAACTTTCGTTTCGTGGTTACCAAAAACCCGGCCACCGGGCCGGGGAAGGAGATCTTACGCGTATAAAAAACGATAGATGCGATAAGTCCGCATAATCCGCATCACATACCGTCTGGTCTCCGTAAAAGGGAGCCTGGCCAGGTCGGCCAGGGTTCCATCCCATATACCATGGGCCATCCACTCCTCCACCCGGGGCCAGCCCGCATTATAAGCGACCAAGACGTTGACCGCGTCCCCGTTGAACTTCTTCCAAAGCATCCCGAGGTACCAGACGCCGTAACGGATGTTGGCCTCCGGGGTAAAAAGATGGGCGAGGGTTAATTCC
>JAAYXC010000454.1 GCA_012516115.1 Bacillota bacterium
AAGCGTTCAGAGGCAGCGGGTGGACAGCCATCGGCGCTGATCCGCTGAACGAAGTGGTGGGCATATACGGGCTGACTGACATGCGCGGCAACGTGGTCGTCGGAGGGTGCGGCAGCTGGCCGCAAGTAGTTTACATCGACAAGGCAAACGCCGTCTGTTGGCCAGGCGAGGATGTGGCCGCCGAAATGCCGGAGTGGCCGCTCTCAGGCTGGCGGTACGCAAGGTTCCTTCTGGACATGTCGAAGCGCGACGATCTCGGTCTGTCTAGCTGGCTAAAGGAGGCCGTGATCGAGAAACTCGGCGGTGAAGATCTAGATCGGTCCAGTGGCAGTTGGGGAGCCCTCGGCCCGCTGTTGCCAGAAGTATTGGAGCACGTGGAGGCGCGGCGTTTCCTATCTGCGGCAGCCGACGCCGTTGTTGAGAGCAGAAACGTGCTGTGGAAGCATTCGGGGTCCGATGATGCTCCAGGCGTAGTCATCGGGGGCGGTGCAGTAGGCGATGAGATGATATGGGCTTTCCTGCGCAGCGAGTTCGAGTCACGCTCCGTTGAGGTTGAGCGAGCGGAGGGTCACCCTGCCGTAGGCTTGGCCCGGTTCGCCATGCGAAACCCGCAAGCGGACGCTTGGGCTTTCATCGGCCAGGTAAAGCCCTCATGGTTGCGCTGAAGTTCTGCCAGGGCCCTGTCGGTGGATCAGGAGCGGCCAGGCAGTGTAGGTGAGCTGACCCCAGCACGACTTGGATGTCGGCTCGGGTTTGCGGTTCGATCAGAGTGAGGAGTGAGATCAGTGAGTGCCTCAATAGACCGCCCAGCATATCGAATAGAGACTGAGAGGACAGTCATCCGTTGCTGGGATCCTCGTGACGCTCTTCTGCTTAAGGAGGCAGTTGACGCGAGCCTGGATCATCTGAAGCCCTGGATGCCGTGGGCAGAACAGGAGCCCACTGACGTGGAGGCGAAGGTGCAGGTTCTCCGGGGATTCAGAGGGAGATTCGACCTTGGCCAGGACTTCACCTATGGAATCTTCGATGTGGACGAGAGGCAAGTGATCGGGGGCACCGGTCTGCACACCCGGCTCGGAAAAGGGGCTCTGGAGATCGGCTATTGGATACGCGCAGATCACATCAACCGTGGACTTGCGACCGAAGTCGCAGCTGCGCTTACACGGGTGGCATTTCAGGCGTACGATGTGAATCGCGTGGAGATCCACTGTGACCCGCAGAACGTTCGAAGTGCTGCGGTTCCGAGGAAACTCGGTTTCACCCATGAAGCGACCCTCAGGCAGCGCGTGCCGGGGAGCGGTGGCCAACTCAGAGACGAGATGATCTGGACACTGCTCAGAAACGACTACCCCGAGAGTCCTGCAGCGCGGTGCCAGATCAAGGCGTACGACGCAATAGGTGGCAGGATCATATAGAATACGAGGTGTCCGGGCAGTGGACGTCCAATCCGCGATAGCCTATGTGCGGCAACGCGCCACCGCCGTTGAACTTGCCGGACTGAAGTATGCCCTCCGCGGTGAACCTGCGACCCGGGAGGCCGTGAAGGCTCTATTCGCTGACCAGCGCGGCGACGGTGGTTTTGCGCCTCCTTGGGCGCGGGACTACAGCTCTCCCGACGCCACCTGCTTTCGCCTGGCGCAGGCCGAGCAAATCGGTGTCTCCGGTTTCGAGACTGCCGTACGTCGAGCAGTTCAGTTTCTGATTCAAGGGCAGCTGTTGGACGGCAGTTGGAAAGAGGATGAATCGGTTGCGGCGGTAGCGCCGGTATGGGCACAACCTGGGAACCTGGCCGCTCGGCTGTATCTGACGGCGAACTGCGGCTTGTGGGTCGCAGCCTTCAGCGGTG
>JAAYXC010000317.1 GCA_012516115.1 Bacillota bacterium
AAAACAAAGCATCATCATGCAGGTATACTAGGAATCCACCTTCCCCAAGTAAGAGGAATTGTAGATCACGGCCGGGAGGTACATATAGGTGACGGCCGCAAATAAGGCGAGGCGCGGGTTTTTTCGTCGCAGGAGGAGGAAGATCAGCCAGGCCGTCAAGAGATCGCCGGTCAGGGCGGGGAGTTTGGGGATGGCATTGGCCAGATAAGGATGGTCGGCGAGATGAAAGGTGTTGAGGAGCCAACCGGGGACCAAGAGAAGATAGAGGCCGAACGGGGGATAATCGCAGAAATAGCCTTGGGCATAGAACCCGGACGGACCCACGGCGGCCATCCGCATGGCCCAGGCCTTAAAGCAATTCATATCCGTGGGGAAAGGAGCGGCCCCCAAAAGCGGCAGCCGTACCAGCACGTTGAGCGCGGCGGCCGCGAGGAAGAAGAGCACCGCTTTCTTTTCCCACCGGTTCGGCTTGAGGAGGTCCTCTTCTTTCCGGCGGAGGGCCAGGGGGAGGCAGGCCAGAAGGTAAAAGAGAAAGATCAAACCCGAATAAGCGGCCCGGTGTGCTCTGGCGACCGGGCCTTTTCCCCAGGGGGATTCCCCGGTGAGGGCGGGAGGTTCGCCGTTCGGGGTATAGGGTTTTTCCTCCTCGAGGCCGAGGATCTGGTAGGCAGTGGCCGGCTCTTTTAGTTCCACCAGGGAAAGGTCATCGAAGAAAGCCGTGCCGGTGGTGGTCTCTCCATAAAAGCCGAGCCTTATTCCCAGCGTCACCCGGGTCTGACCGGGTCGGGTCTTGAAGACGAGTTCGCGGTACGTCCATCCGGTCGTTCCCCGAAGACCGGCCGAGTGGACGAAGCCGCCCATCACGCAGAGGTTGGCGCCGAGGCCTTTCTCCGGCACGTTCCGCGCGGCCACCCAACCGGAGAAACGGTAGACCGTCTCCGGTTTTACCTTCACCGTCTGGACGAGGCGGATGTCACCGGCCTCCTTCGCGTGGAGGAAGGCGGCACTGCCCCGCCGGGAAATGGCTTTCGTTAAGCCAAAGGTAGCGGTGGGCCGCCAGAAATCAGCGTACCAGGCGACGGCTTTCCCTTCGGAAGTAAGGAACTCGAAGCCGCCGTTTTCGAGGAGTTCCCCTGTACTACCCCGGGCATGGCTGGCTACGCCGAGAAGAAGGATAAAAAGGAGCAAGAAGGCCCCTTTGGCCTGGTCGATCGCTCTTTTCCCCATCCTTGGCCGCTCCTTATTCTGGAGTCGTCATCCGTATTTAGGGCGGAAGTCTGGCCTTGTGGACGGCGGATGAAATATTCGCAATCTCCGGGAAAGGTTCCTCTTCCTGTCGAAAAGGAGGGCGCGATCACCCGCGACCCAGGAGATGGAACCGGCGGAAGAATTCTTGGAGCGGTGGGAGGTAGTAGAGAAGAGGAATGAAGATGGCCGGGAGTAGGTTCCCCACTTTGGTCTTTTTTATCCCGAGCATATCGAGGCCGATGGCGAAGATCAGTATACCGCCGACGATGGACATCTCCCGCAGTAGATCCTGGTTCACCCCCACCGATGAGGCCATGGCCAAAAGGGTGATACTTCCCTGGTAAAAAAGGACGGCGAAGGCCGAGAAGAGCACTCCCGGGCCGAGACTCGAGGCCATGATAAGTGAGGTCACGCCGTCCAGGAGGGATTTGGCGAAGAGAACACGCGGGGCGCCTTTGAGCCCGTCCTGGATGGAACCGACGATGGCCATGGCGCCCACGCAAAAAAGGAGGCTCGCCGAGACAAAACCTTCGGCGAAGCGCTCCCCTCCTTCGCCCCGGGCGAAGCGTGCCTGGAGACGCGTTCCCAACCTTTCCAGCCGCGTTTCGAGACCGAGGGCTTCCCCGAGAATTCCCCCCAGGACAAGGCTGATGATAAAAAGAAGCGGTTCGGCCCGGGGAGAAAGG
>JAAYXC010000318.1 GCA_012516115.1 Bacillota bacterium
CCTTGTACCCGGTGGCGGAAAAGACTGCCTAATTGGTAAGTTCTCTATTGGTCAAGATGATGCGCTCAATATAAATGTAACTCGAAGTGGCCCCGCCGTTATTCATCGCAAAATCAGGCGCGTAAGTGGGTTCCCTTTCGTCCCCCCAGTTGGTGACTCCGTGGGCCGCTAGATCTATCGCATAAGTCTTCGCAACGGTATCAAAGGCGATCTTCCATTCGGTGAAATACTTTTGTTTGTTACCGAGGGTCATGGTGGCGTTTATCGCCTCACCCGGTTTGTCAGATCTTAAGGTGATCACGGCGTATTTAAAAGTATTCGTCCCGCCGGCATAGAATTGTTCGTTGTGCATAAAGTTCAACGTACACCAAGCGCCACTTACATCGAATTTTAAAGTCTCGTTTTCGATGACAGCGCTTCCCCATGGTCCTTCAAAATTCTCGGTTGTTGAATCGAATTTATCCGCGACTATAAAGTCTTCCGCCGTGGGTGAAAAACTGTCTACGACAAAAGTTATCGGTTTCGCCTGTTTGCTGCTCTGGAAACAACCGCCGATCGATAGAACGCTTAGAATGATGGTGACATTTAATAAGAAGATAAGGTTCTTCCGGCTCATTAAACCCGCCTCCTTTTTGGTTTGCTGTCTGAACCGCGGATGAATCGAGAACAAGGCTTCGCCCCGGCCTCCCACCCCCTGTCGTTCTTGCTTCGTTCCCTCGACGATCTCCCCTCACCAGACTCCGATGACCATGGCGAGCCACCAATCCCCGGTGGTCACGTTATAGTCGCCCTGGAGGGTGTTGGCCCCGTCGATCTTGTAACCGCCGAAAAGGTGCGTCTCGGAATTGACGAGGTCCTGGTTCACGCCCGCATGACCGCGGCCGAAATCGTATTTGGCGTAGACGTTGGCCACCTCCGAAGTACTGGTATCATACACAAGGCCGCCGGTGACCGAAGCCCACGGAGATACCGCGTAAGTGGCGCTGATGTCGGCCGTTTCGGCCTTAAAGACCTGATAACCGTATTGGGTTTTATCCTCGTTGCTGTAAAGAGCAGCGACGGTTACCGGACCGACGACCAGGTTGGCGTCAACGATAAACTTCCCGTCGGATAGGTAGTCGAGGTAAAGTTTCGCCCCTTCAAACGGCAGCAATTCGGCGTAGACGTTATAAGTCCGATTCTGCCCCACGAACTCCGCGGCATTGGAATAACCGGCGCCGATTTTAAGATTCCCCGAGGCAGCATACTCGGCCTTGATGATATAATCCATGGATTCGGGTTCCAGGTAGAGACCCGCC
Organism: Bacillota bacterium; assembly: GCA_012516115.1. GTDB lineage: Bacteria > Bacillota > UBA4882 > JAAYXC01 > JAAYXC01 > JAAYXC01. The sequence goes on from JAAYXC010000318.1 coordinate 1,299, forward strand.
TTCATCCCGTCGAAGGGCTGACCGGTGAGTTTCAATACGTGTTTTTCATTGAAAGTATGGACGTGAAGCCAGTCCCAATCGGAGGCCAACCGGCCGTCGGATAGCGTCACTCCTTCGGTATGGTACATGATGCCGGCCGTAAGGCCATTGCTAAAATTGTAATCATACCCATAATTCCAAATATTCCAAGCCTTTAATGCCGGATCGTGGGGAAGGGTTCCATCCGGTGTCTCATGGGACGGGAGATTGGTATAGGTCTGGGTCTGGACGGCTATGTACGCGCTGGCATTACCGAAGCTCCGGCCGGTGGAGACGGAAATCCTGAAGAAGTCGACCTTGGATCCGCTGGTAATGCCGTCGTTTAGGCGGAAATATAAAGTAGCCCCCAGCGAAAGGTCGGCGGCGGATGCAGCCCCGGCCAGACCCAAGACCATCACCATAGCGACAAACAACACGAGAAGTCTTTTCATTAACGACCGTCCTCCTTCTGGTTTTTTCCGCAAAGGGCATGCTATCGTTTTATATACCTTATACCGCTCCCTCCGTGGCACCCCCGGGGCCTGATGGCTCATCCACCGGGTAAACCCCGGGAGCTCCCACCCCCTTTTGGCTTCAACGCTAAACTCACGCCACGAATAGAAAGCACGGGTTACCGGCATTTGTAAGGGCCGCGCGAAAATGTGAATACGCATTCATAAATTCGCCGATGAAGCCGCAGGCGGTGATGCGGAGACGGGTTCTTCTTCCGGTTCCCCTTCGCCCGGCTCAACCTCGCCAGGCACAGGCACACCGTTGAAGGTGAGGTCTTGTACATAGGCCAGGTTCCCTGCAAGGCCGGCGGCATCCACGTCGGATATGGGTTCACCGAGGACCATCACGTCTTCCAGATGGACTCCTTCGATCTGATGTTCCTCATCCCATCCGGTGATCCGCCACATGGGCTTCTTGCCCGCCAGCACCCTGATGTTCTTAAAGCGCACGTCTTCGATCCAGCCACGTTCGCGGCCGGACCGCGACCACTGGGACGGGCCGATCCAGAGGTCGATGAGGTAATTCCACCCGTCTCCCTGGCCCATCTGGGCGTCTTCCACCGTGATGTTCTCGTAACGCACGTGACGGACCAGCGCCGTATCGGAGTTATGGATACTCATGACGGCCTTGTGGAAATTATGGAGCACCGTGATATTACGGAAAGAGATGTCTTCCATGACCTGGGCCCGGCACTCGTAGCCGATCTCGCAGGACTGGGCAAAATCGGTCCAGATCTGGATGTTATCGAAGAGGATGTTCCGGACGTTACCGTCGTACCCCTTGACCACGAGACTGTCGTCCCAGGAACGGACGAAGCAGTCCGTAACCGAAACATTGGTGCACGACTGGATGGTGATCCCGTCGCTGTTCGGGCGGGCGGAGACGATCTTGACATTATTAATCCATACATTAGTGGACTTAAAGGCTTCCAGGGTCCAGGCGGCGGGGTTGAAGAGGCAAATACCGTCGACGACCACGTTTTGGCAACCGCGGAAGCTGATCGGGTTGATCGTGTCGCGCCAGCGGTCGTAGA
>JAAYXC010000319.1 GCA_012516115.1 Bacillota bacterium
ACTTCTTCTCCCATTTGCTTCTTGGCGCCTTTCTCCTACCTACGGTACTTCTCTTCGGGCATCCTCTAGCCGTCTCTACCGGAAAACCCCTCTTCCCCGCGCGCTTTCTTGGCGGAAAGGGATTGGCGGGTAAAGGCGGCTGGGAAGAGCGCGGCCAAATCGGTCCGCTCTATATGCCCTTCCAGATCGGCCAGGTAGACCTCCAGGTCCGGGCCGAACTCGGTCAGAAACTGCCGGCCGATCCCGCAGGGCGGCACCAGGGGAGGACCTTCGGCCACCACGGCCAGGGCCAGAAACCGCCGTTCGCCGGCGGCGACCGCTTTTACCGCCGCCACCCGTTCCGCGCAGATGGTCGCCCCGTAAGAGGCGTTCTCGACGTTGCAACCTTCGTAGATCTTACCCGACTCCGCGCGGAGCGCCGCGCCCACGCGGAACACGGAATAAGGAGCATAGGCCATCTCCCTGGCCGCCGTGGCCCGGGCAATGAGCTCTTTTTCCCCGGTGCCTTTCATCCTTCTCCCTCCCGTTCCTCCCTTCCGTTCTCCGGCTTTACCACTCCGGCGGAAAGAAGCAATTTCAATCCCTGATCCACGCTCATCATCGGATACAGGAGCTCCTCCTCCGGCACCTGGAGCAAGAAACCGGTGGTCGGGTTGGGTACGGTGGGAACGAAGACGTTCACCATCTCCCGTCCCGCCGCCTGAATGCAGGCCACCGGCGCACGACCGGTAAGAAATCCCAGCGTGTAAAGGCCGGGCCGCGGGTACTCCAGCATCACCACCTTCCGGAAGCCCCCATGCTCCGGGGTGGAGAGGGCCTCGGCGAACTGCCTGGTGGTCCCGTAGATCGATCCCACGAACGGAAGCCGCATCAGGAGGGACTCCAACCACCCCAGGGCCCGTTTGCCCACATAATTGGTGGTAAAAAGCCCGGCGCCGAAGAGGATGACCAAAAGGGCCAGAAGTCCCATCCCCGGCAAGCGCCGACCGATAATGCCTTCAAGGAAGTCACCCAGTACCCCGTCGGCAAAACGGAGGATGAACCAGAGGACGTACCCGGTGATGACCGCCGGCATCACCACGAAGATCCCGGTACCCACGTAATTACGGAACTTCTTCCACACCCACGACCACTTCCCGCTGACGATCTCTTCACCGCCCTCGTTCCACGCGAACGAGGGAAGACGCAATTTTTTAGCCCAACCGATAAAAGAACTGGAAAACGGCCAGGGCGAGGAGCGTCCCGATGGCCGCGCCGGCCAGGACCTCTAAGAAAGAATGGATCCGCGTCTCCAGCCTGCTTTCGGCCACCAGGAGGGCCAAAAGCAAGGCCAGAATGGCGATGATGGGCTGGCGGGCCAGGAAAACCGCCGTGGTGGCCAGCGCAAAAGCGACGGCCGTATGCCCGCTCGGCATCCCGCCTTGCATGAGCACCTTGCGTCGACCGAGGATCTTCAATATCAATACGACCAGCACGACCAGGATCAGAACGGCCAGGGTAAGATACGGGGGGGAACGTCGCAGACGTTCCACCGTCAGGGGGAGGAACCGGTCGAAGGAAGGAATGAAGACCAGGTACCCCACGAGGATGGCATAGAGGGCGGCCACCAGCACGGCCCCGGCCGCCACGTTCTTGGCCGTGGCGGCCAAAGGATGAAACTCCTCGGTGAAAAGATCCACCGTTACTTCGATCGCGGTGTTGAACATCTCGGCCAAAAGAACCAGGGCCACGGCCGAAGAAAGGGCGAGAAGCTCGGTTCTGGTCAGACGAAGGCCCAGGGCCAAAAGAAAGACCCCCGCCCCGGCCGCCACATGCCAACGCATATGCCGCTGGGTGCGCAGGGCATGGAATAACCCCTGGAAAGCGCAGTCAAAGCTCTCGATGGTGTTCTTCCGCGGCCGCATCACGTTTCAGTCCTTGGGCGTTCAAGATGTCTTCTTCCAGGCGCCGCATCTCTTCTGCCTCTTCCGGTCGGTCGTGGTCATAGCCTAAAAGATGTAAAAGGCCGTGCACGGCGAGATAGGCCAATTCACGGGCCAGCGAATGGTCATACTCCGCCGCCTGGGCCACGGCCCGCTCAGCCGAGATCACCACATCGCCCAAAACCTCCGGGCCCGGTTCGAGGTAGGCCGGTTCCTCCGGGGTCTCCTCGCGCAGGCCGAAGGAAAGGACATCGGTGGGGGCATCTATCCCCCGGTATTCCCGATTAAGCTCGTGGAGATAAGGGTCGTCCGCCAGGGTGATCCCGGCTTCCGCCTCCCCATGACCGAAGCGGGCCAGGGTGGCCTCGCCCACCCGGTGCAGGAGTTCCACCAAATCCGGGGCGATCTCCACTTTATCCTGCAGGTTGTTTACGTAGATCGCCATTGGCCCCCTTCTTTCGCTCGATCTCCCGCAAAACGCTTTCCGGGTATTCGATGCGGGTATGGAAGATGCCGCCGAGGACCTTGAGGAAGGCCGCCTTGATCTGTTCCAGATCGCGCAGGGTCAGGTCGCACTCGTCGAATTGACCGTCGTCGAGCCTTTCCTTGAAGATCCGCGTCACCAGCGCCTCCACCTTGGCCGGGCCCGGCTTGGTCATGGCCCGTACCGCGGCCTCCACGGAATCGGCCAGCATGACCAGGGCCGCCTCCTTAGTACGGGGCCGGGGTCCATCGTAGCGGAAGTCCGTCTCGGCCAACTCCGTCTGGGCACTTTCCGCCGCGCGGGCGTAAAAATACCGGACGAGATCGGTCCCATGGTGTTGTTCGATGATATCCACAATGGCCTCGGGCAGCCCCCTGAGTCTGGCCATTTCCACCCCTTCCTTGACGTGGGCCGTGATGATCAGTGTGCTCAGGGTGGGCGTCAATTTCTCGTGCGGGTTCTCCTGGGTTAACTGGTTCTCGGCGAAGAAATACGGCCGCTTCAGTTTCCCGATGTCGTGATAATAGGCCCCTACCCGCACCAAAAGCCCGTCGGCGCCGATCCGTTCCGCGGCCGCCTCGGCCAAGTTCCCCACCATAATGCTATGGTGGTAAGTCCCGGGCGCCTCGATCAACATCTGCCTGAGTAAAGGCTGGTTCGGGTTGGCCAGCTCCAAAAGACGGATGGCCGAGGTCAGGCCGAAGAGGTTTTCGAGGAAAGGTAAAAGCCCGATGGCCATCACCGCGGCGGTGAACCCGTTGAACCCGGCCAAAAGAAACCGCGGCCAGGGTGGAAAGGCCCCGGCGAAAAACCCCAGCAGGGCCACGGAAAAGATGTTGGCCAGGGCGATGAAAAGGCCGCTTCGCATCAGGTCGGCGCGCTGCTGGCGCTGGTGGAGGACGAAGACGGCCACGCTACCGCCGAAAAGGGTATAGAGAACCAGGTTCAACTGGAACCCGTTTATTACCCCCATCAAGAGGGCCAGGAGGACGGTCAGCATGAAGGCCAACCGCGCTTCCAGAAAGAGGGTCCAGAGGATGGGGCCGAAGGCCACCGGGGCGAAATAGGCCAGGTTCGAAGAAGGGTTGAGGGCGAAGAACTTCCCCACCACCGCGGCCAGGATGGTGGTGAGGGCGATCGGATAAAGAAAACGTTCCTGGCGGAGCATCTCGCGGTGGAACCGGTGGAGATAGCCCACGGCCAGGGCACCGAGGGCCAGCACGAACAAGACCAGGCCCAGGAAGGCCACCGGCAGGCCGGTTTTCCCTTCCACCAACCGCAGATGTTGTAAAAGCTGGTATTTTTCTTCCGTGACGATCTCGCCTTTTTCCAGCACCGGCTCTCCGCTTCGGTAGACCACCGGCGGAATCTTTTCCTTGGCCTGTTCGGCCAGCCGCGCCACCCTTTCCCGGTCGAGAACCAGATTCGGGGCCAGCAGCCCTCCGAGGACCTCAAGAAGCAGCCGGTCGCCCGGATCGCCCCCCATGGTCGCCAGTATCTCCGGCAGGCGCGCGCGGACAACGGAGAGGTTAAGCGTGCTTATCCGCTCTTTCTCCTGGATGGGCACCAGGAAGCGCTGCAAATCGCGGCGAAGGCTTTCAAAACGTTCCGGCTTTATGGCCAGGAGTTCATCCCAGACGGTGGCGGAAAACCCGGTCCAACGCGCCCGCAGACGGGCCTTGGCCTCCACGGCGGGGAGGCCCCGCGCCTCGGACACGTCTTCCAACCACCGGTCCAGCCGGATCTCGGCGTAGGCCCCGCTCTCGGGGGCGATGTACCAGTTGGCCGGATCGCCTTCGGCTTCCACCATGACCCGACGTGCCACTTCCTCGCGCCGACGCTGGGTCTAGAAGGGATCCTCCACCTCGCGGGGGGCCAGGATCGTCCTTTCCGCCGGCCGGCCCACCACCACCGCTACCTGGGGAGGGACGAGCCCGATCTGCATTACGGCCACCAGGGCACAAAAAAGCCCCGCCGCGAAAAAGGATTCGCGGAATAAAGGCTTGGCCATGGTCGCCTGATAAAGGAGTTTCCCCAGGCGAAAGAGGTGGGTCAACCTCCTCCGCCCGGCCTCGGGTTTATTTCCGTTGCTGCTATGCAAGGCCCCACTCCTAAAAAACGGGCAAGACGACGGCCCCGAAAAATCCTATTCCTCCGTCGGCCGCCCGGGAGAATCCTCTTCGGCGCGCAGTCCGGCTTCGTAACGTTCGTAGGCGCGGATGATGTGCTGTACCAGTTCGTGCCGGACCACGTCGCGGTCGGTCAGGAAGACCACGGCGATCCCGGGTACATCGGCCATGATGGCCGGGATCTCCGCCAGGCCGGAGACAAGCCCCTTCGGCAGGTCGACCTGGGTGATATCCCCGGTGACCACGGCCTTGGAACCAAAACCCAGCCGGGTCAGGAACATCTTCATCTGCTCCCGGGTGGTATTCTGTGCCTCATCGAGGATGATAAACGAATCGTCCAGGGTCCGCCCGCGCATATAGGCCAGCGGAGCGATCTCGATGATGCCCCGTTCCATATAACGCTGAAAGACCTCCACCCCGAGGATGTCGTAGAGGGCATCATAGAGGGGACGAAGATAGGGGTCCACTTTCTCCTGGAGATCGCCGGGGAGGAACCCGAGCTTCTCGCCTGCTTCCACGGCGGGTCGCGTCAGCACAATGCGGTCGATCTCCTTAGCCTGAAGGGCCCGGATGGCCATGGCCACCGCCAGGTAGGTCTTGCCGGTCCCCGCAGGGCCGATGCCGAAGGTGAGCCCGTGGGACTTGATGGCCTCCACGTACCTCCGTTGCCCCAGCGTCCGCGGGCAGATCCTCTTTCCCCGGGCCGTGATCTGAATCACTTCGTCTTCCAAACGGCGGACGCTCTCCAGCTCCCCCGCCTTGGCCAGGCGGATGGCATAGTCCACTTCCCGCAAAGAGATGTTGCGCCCCTGTTCCACTTCAGCACAGAGGGTGGTTAAAACCGAAAGCGCCTGCTCCACGGCGGTCTCGCTTCCGTGGAGGCGGACGACGTTTCCCCGCGCATAGGCTTCGATGCCCAATCCGGCCTCCAGGCGATGCAGATGTTCATCATGCCGTCCGAAGAGCGAAGGCGCCAGTCTGTTTTCTACCGTAAACTCTCGTTCCGCTTCCGCGGCCAAATCCCCTTGGTCTCCCCCTTTGGTCTGGCCAGGCCGATCTCCTGGACCGTCTCGGCAGCGAGGACCACGGTGACCATCTCCGCTTCCACCCGCACCGTCCGCCGGATGGACGGCCGTGCTTGCGGGGGTAGCCGGCGCCGGAGGGCCCCCTCCGCCTCCCGGGCGGCCATCCCGATGGCCGTCGCCGGAGACCGGCGGGAAATCATCTGCTTTATTTCATCATAACGATCAAAAGTTATTTCGACAAGCGGTAAGCTATTCCTCCCGCCGCCGAGTCCGTAGGAAAGGCGGCGGTGACGGAACCAGACGAAAGGAGGACGGGAGACTCCCAGACGAAGATACCAGGGACCGAGGCGGATCCCCAGCGCGGAAAACCGCCGGCCGGTTTTTCTTTCCCGCCAAAAGACGAGGGGCGTTGCGCCCATGGCCTCGTCCCAGACCCGCGCTTCGATCACGGCCCTGGCCGCCACCGGAAAGGACCGGAGGGCGCCTCGGGTATCCGGTCTTACCTCCCAACCATAGACCAGGACCTGGCCCCGCCGGACCATCTCCCCTTCGGCCACCACCGGGGTGCCCCGATAGACGACGAGTCTGGTGATGAGCCCGTCCCGCGCCGCCACCAAGTCGGCGGGCACGGAAGAGGAAGGCATAGACCGCTCCACCATGCGGACCACGGCCACCATCCCCCGTACCTCCACCCCCACCCAGGCCACGGCGGGAAAACGCCATTGAAGTTCGCCCACCAGCCGTTCCCGATCGATCTTTCCC
>JAAYXC010000459.1 GCA_012516115.1 Bacillota bacterium
AGACCACCGAACTCGTCACCACCTACAAAGTGGAGAACCTCCCCACCGGGGAGAGAAGGATGACCAATGCCGGCTGCTGCGGCGGGCCCATCGTCTCGGTCGTCTCCCCGGACGGCACGACCACCATCACCCATCCCGACGGCACGGTCGTGACCACCATCCAGGGGCCGGACCCCCGTTTCGGCATGCAGGCTCCGATCGTGGCGAAGATGACCGTGAAGACCCCAAGCGGGCTTGTCTACGAGCAAGAGGCTTACCGCTATGCCGAGCTGGTCGAAGCGGGGAATCCCTTGAGTCTCGTTAACCTTAGCGATTATACTACCATCAACGGCCGTACTTATGCCACGATCTACGACGCCTCCACGCGGCGGATCACGACCACCACCCCCGAGGGCCGGGAAAGCTTTACCTACCTCGACGAGAAGGGTCGCGTCGTCCGGACCGAGGTCCCGGGCCTGGCGCCGGTGAGTTTCGAGTACGACGGGCGTGGAAGACTTGTCACCATCACCGAGGGCGAGGGGCTCGAGGCGCGGATGAGCAGGCTCGAGTACAATGCCCAAGGTTACCTCGAAAGGATAACCGATACATTGACCCGCACGACGAACTTCGAATACGACGCGGCTGGCCGCGTGTCTGCGCAGATCCGGCCCGATGGTACGCGGATCCCCTTTACCTACGACGCCAATGGGAACGTGACCTCCATCACCCCGCCGGGTAAGCCCGCGCATACTTTCACCTACACCCCGGTGGACCTGGAGGAGACCTACAACCCACCGCCGGTGGTGGGTGGGGGAATGAATCAAATACGGTACGATTACAACCTTAACCGGCAGGTGATCCAAATCACCCGTCCGGACGGCCAGACCATTGGCTTCGCCTACGATACCATGGGCCGGCTGGTGACGGTAAGTACACCGGAGGGAGAGAGCGGGTACGTCTATGATGCCACAAGTGGGAACCTCACCGATATCATCGCGGTTGACGGTGGGGCGTTGAGCTATACGTATGACGGTTTCCTCCTTACCAAAGTAAGTTGGGCCGGGAGCATCGTTGGGAGCGTCGGATATGGGTATGACAACGATCTCCGCCTGACCTCGCTGAAAGTTAACGGCGCGAACGAAGTTATGTATGAGTATGACGGAGACGGTCTTCTGACTCGTGCCGGGAGATTGACCCTGGCCTACGATCCACAGAACGGCCTCCTGACCGGGACGGCCCTGGAAGGAGTAACGGATAGTTACGCTTACAACGAGTTCGGTGAGGTTACGGACTATGTGGCAGAATATAACGGCATGGAGCTCTACCGGGTGCACCTGGAATACGATAAACTCGGCCGAATCACCTCCAAGACCGAGACCGTGGCCGGAGAGACGCATACGTATGTATACGGCTACGACGCCACCGGACGGTTGACGGACGTGATTAAAGACGGTGTCTTAGTTTCCCACTACGATTACGACGACAACGGGAACCGGCTGGCCCATACCACCCCGGCCGGGGCGGTGTATGGGAATTATGACGACCAGGACCGGATGCTTTTCTCCGGCGATGCCACTTATGAGTACACGGCCGACGGCGAACTGTTGAGGAAGAGCGATGCCGAAGGGACGACGCATTAGGTTTATGACGTTTTAGGGAATCTAACCAGCGTGACTTTACCGGATTGAACAAAGATCGACTACCTCATCGATGGCCAGAACCGGAGAATCGGCAAGAAAGTCAACGGGGCACTGGTGCAGGGGTTCTTATATCAGGATGGGCTGGAACCGGTGGCGGAGCTGGATGGGGCCGGGCATATGGTGGCATGGTTTGTGTACGGTTCACAATCTAATATTCCCGACTATATGGTTAAAGGGGGAATTACATATAGGATCATCAGTGACAATCTGGGCAGTCCGCGGCTGGTGGTGCACGCGGTTACGGGCCAGGTAGTACAGCGGATGGACTATGA
>JAAYXC010000320.1 GCA_012516115.1 Bacillota bacterium
AAGATCGATGCCGAAGTTGCGTCCACGAAGGCCTTTATGGGTCTGCGCCCTCCTCTGGCTCTCCGGGGTGGGCCTCTTGTTATTGGCCGCGGCCTTTCTCGCCCGTTTTTTGGCCCTGGATGTCGGGGCGACGGAAGAGGCGCGCCGCGCGATCCTGCGGTTACGGGGGATGCTCGTGCTTTTGGCCGTGGTCGGCTACGGCCGTTATCTGCTCTTTCCAGCCGAGCGGTGGCGGGGGTGGTGGTGGGCTCACCCACCGATCTTGGTGGTGCTTGCCTTCGGTGGGTCTTCCCCGTTGGTCGGGGGAAGATGGGATGTTTATCTGCGGTCGGCCGGGCTCTTGACCCTCCTCTTCGGTTTGGGCGAGACCGTGGCCGCCGTCCTCCGCAGGGTTTGGCGAATGGACCTCGCCGGTATGCCCGCCCGGGAAGAGGCCAGGCTCTTCGGGCGGCGCGCCGCGGCCAAACTCTGCCTCCTGGTGGCCCTGGCCGTGGGCGTGGGGATTTATCTTCTTTCCATCGATTATCTCTTCGACTACTTTCTCTACAGCCTGATCGGGATGGGATTGATCGTGGCCGCGTATTTGGCCCCCCTCGGTGTTCTGGCCTGCGCCATGGAGAAGGCCGTATCCCCTCGCCTGGTCGAGGTGGCCCGGACGGAAGAAGAGGCCCTGGCCGCGGGAGCATACGCTTCGCTGGCCGAACAGAGACTGGTCCGGGATTTGCTTCTTCGTTCCGCGCGCCTGGGGTTCTCCTGGCTGGACTGGGCTGCCCCGGTCGGTTCCTGCCTCCTCCTCCTTTTGGCCGCCTTCTTGCACGCATGGTGATCTCCGGGAAGGAGTTCCCCCGTTTTTGGCTAAATCGATCTAGGGGACCTATTCGGGGGAGCGAGGTGGAGGCAGGTGTTGATCCGTCGCGAGGAGACCCCGAGCTTCAATACCGTGACCGTTAAAATCATGGGCGATGAATACCTCATCCGCGGCCGGGATGACCCCGATTATCTGGCCGAGGTAGCGGCGCAGGTCGAGGCCAGGTTGCGGGAAGAACAAGAGGCCCACCCCAGGTTAACCAAGGTGCAGCTGGCCGTACTGGTAGCCCTCCGCTTCGCCGACGAACTCTTTAAACTCCGGCGCGAACACGAAGAGGTCCTCCGCGCCCTGGCGGAGGCGAAATGATGGACTGGTTTGACGTGGCAAGTCTTGCCCTGTTGGGTTTCTTTATCGTCACCGGGTATCGGCGGGGTTTCGTCAGTCAACTGGTGGGCATGGCCGGCATCGTCGTCGCCCTGGTCCTGGCCTTTTCTTACTTCGATCGGGTGGGTGATCTCCTCAGCCGTATTCTTCCCCTCGATGATCAGATGGCGGGGATCTTGGGCTTCGTCCTCGTGGTGATACTGATCAATCTGGCTTTGACCCTGCTCGTGCGGATCTGGCGGGCGGCTACCAAGTCCTCGGGGCTGAGTCTGCTCGATTCCATCGGCGGGGCTTTCTTCGGTGGACTCAAGTCCCTTTTCATC
>JAAYXC010000321.1 GCA_012516115.1 Bacillota bacterium
GCCGCGGCCACCACCTTGGCATCGGAGATGTCCGCCGCCGCCGCCGAGGTGATACAAATGGCGCCGACGGCGATGATGGAGATGATCTTGACGTTCATGGATTTTAACCTCCTGTGGGTAGCCCGATTTTTGCGATCCGGGGGACCGCGTATGGTTTATTCTTCCACGGCAATGCCCGTGTAAGCCATGCTCAGGATGGTGAAAATGTACGCCTGAATGGCGCCGATGGCCACCGAGAAGGCCAGCCACAGGGTGGGGACCACCACCGGGGCCAGGGCGTAAAGGATGGTCAGGAGGACCTCCCCGGCGAAGATGTTACCGAAAAGACGTAAGGCCAGGGTTAAAGGCCGGGTAAAAAGCTCTAAAAGGTGAAGGAAGAAAAAGAGAAAGTTCGGCCGGAAGAACCCCAAAAGCCAGCCCCGGAACCCGTGCAGGCGGATGCTTATATATTGCATGGCCAGGATCACGGAGACGGCGAGGCCGAGGGTCACGCTGAGATCGCCGGTGGGAGACTTGAGTCCCGGGATGAGCCCCACCATATTCGCCACGAAGATGTAGAACATGAGCGTGGCGAAGAAGGGAAGATAGGCTTGCCCGTGGGCGCCGATGTTCTCGCGGACCATGTTCTCCATGGCCTCGACGACGATCTCCATTAAACTCTGGAGGGGACCGGGGACGAGACTGAGCCTTCTTGTGGCGAAGAAGGCCAAAAGGAGGAGAAAGACGGTGACCCCCAGGCTATAAAGGGCGGTGTCGGCATGAAGACCGAACGGCCCTATCCGCATCGTCCAGTGCTCCATCAGCTTCACATGGGCCAAGCCTCATCCCTCCTTGACGGGAAAAAACTTTTTGGCCAGGGCGGCCCCGAGCGGGATCCCCAAAAGAAGCGTCAACCCCACGATCAAACGTCCCGACGCGGCGAAGAGCCGCACCGCTACGGCCATACCGGCCACAAAAAACAGGATCCGGGCGCCGAAAGAGAGACCGAGGAAGGGTAAGAGCCGTTCGGGCCGGACTCTTTCTCCCCGTCTTATCCGCCAGAGGGAAAAAGCCAGGTCCAACCCGACCAAAAAAAGCCCATACAGAAAGGCGCCCGCGCACTCCTTCTGCCAGACGCCCAAGACGGCCGTGGCCGCCAACACCTTTCCCCCCGTTTCCGCCCCTCTTCAAGGCCCTTTGGGTTTCGGAGGTTTATCGCCCAGTCTGGCCGCCATGGCGAACATGGTGTAAAGCCCCAGGGCCAAACCGATGAGGAAACCGGCCAGGATCCACCGCGGCGTGGTCCCGTAATAGCGATCGAGCCGCCATCCGATGTAGAAACCGGCCCCCACCATCGCCGCCAAGTTCAGGCCGAGGGTGCTATAAAGTCCCACATCACGCCAGAAGCTATCCTTCCGCGGAGGACCAGCCTGGGCGACCATGCTTCCCTTTGCCCCCTCGTTGATGCCCAAACACAAACAAACTCTTCGCGTCTTCGGCGTGACTATCCTTATGATATGATGATTTAAGGAAATTCGTTTAATTTAACTTATGTAAAGTTAACCGGCTCTTACTCCAATAATCGAACCTCGCCCATCTCTTTTACCCCGCGGTTTTAAGCGAAGCTTCGTAGGTGCATAGAATACATGATATTCCTCTCTCGTATAAAAGTCAAGGCGGCGAAAAAAAGAGACCCGCAATGACATAAGACGTCGGACGGAGAACGCCGGGTTTAAGAAGGGAACGTGGCCTGCGAAGCCTTCTCGTCGCCTTTCAGGCCGAAAGGTGCCGGCCGGGAAGGGGAAAATCCGAAAGCATAGAGGATGGCCTCCCTGATCCGGACGGCCGCCCGCCCGTCGCCGTAAGGGTTGACCGCTTTGGCCATCCGGTTATAAAGTTCCGCGTCGCCGAGGAGCCGCCGGCCAGCGGCGTAGATCTCCTCTTCTTTCGTCCCGGCCAAGAGCACCGTCCCGGCGGCCAGGGCCTCCGGCCGTTCGGTGGTGTTCCGGAGGACGACCACGGGTTTGCCCAGGGCCGGGGCTTCCTCCTGAATGCCGCCCGAATCGGTGAGGATGAGATGGGCTCCCTGCATCAAGAGGACCATCTCCTCGTAGTCCACCGGCGGGAGCAGGTGAACCCGGGGTCGTCCGCCCAGAATCCGCCGGACCGTCTCCTGGACCAGGGGGTTCAGGTGGACCGGCATCACGAGTTCGTAGGCAGTGAATTCGTCCAGAAGACGGCCCAAGGCCCGCCACATCCCGGCCAGCCTCTCCCCCCAGTTCTCCCGGCGATGGATGGTGGCCAGAAGATAAGGTCCGGCGATCCCCACCGTGCGCGGCGCCACGATCCCCCGTTGGGCCAAGGAGGCCGCACAGGTGAGGAGGGCATCCACCACCGTATTACCGGTGATGAAGATCCGCTCTTCCGGAACGCCTTCCTGACGAAGGTTCGCGGCGGCCCGGAGAGTCGGGGCAAAATGGAGCGCGGTCAACGCCCCGGCCAGCCGGCGGTTCATCTCTTCCGGAAATGGCTGGTATGGATCGCCGGTCCGGAGGCCCGCCTCCACGTGTCCCACCGGGAGGCGCTGGTAAAAAGCGGCCAACCCCGCGGCAAAGGTGGTGGTGGTGTCGCCGTGGACGAGGACGAGGTCGGGTTGTTCCGCCCGGATGACCTCCTCCAGCCCGGCCAGGACCCGGCAGGTGATGGCGGTGAGACTCTGGCCCGGTTGCATCAGATCGAGGTCATAGGCCGGCGTCAGGTCGAAGATGGCCAGGACCTGGTCGAGCATCTCCCGGTGCTGGGCCGTGACAACCGTCACCACGCGGAAGCGCGCGTCCGCCGCCAGGATTCGGATCACCGGGGCCATCTTGATGGCCTCCGGACGGGTGCCGAAGATGGGCATGACCTTGATGATACCGCTTGCTTGCGGCGAGAAAAAAGACATAAAGACTCCTCCCGATGCCATGAAGGTCAGCTCGTCGGGCCCCCGGAAAAAATCGGTCTGGTGAGACCACGGAAAACACCATCGGGCGAGGACTGGAGGTTCTCCCGCCTGGGTCGTTCGGTACCCCTTGGGTGCCGCCATGGACGGCTCCGCCACTTCGCCGGCGGGGCCTTCCTCGGTCATGGACAGGATTAACATGATTCATTCGGTATTCCTTGCTTTTCTCTAAATAGTTTACATTATATCCATAATCTTGTAA
>JAAYXC010000322.1 GCA_012516115.1 Bacillota bacterium
CCCCTCACCGTATACTGGCCGCCGCCCGTCCGAAGGCCCGAAAATAATCGTGGATGGTGGCGATGAGTCCCGTCGACCCCGAAGGGATGGGGCTCCGTGAAACGGGGATCTCGGGGGCCACATAGCCTACGGCCAGAAGACCGCTGGCGGCGGGACGGAGGGCCAGACGACGCTCGGCGTCGCGGAGCAAACGCGGGTAGGAAGAGAGCCGGGCGATCTCCAGTTCGAGCCGGCGTCCCGTCTCCTCCGCCTCGGCAAGTTCCCGGGTGAGCACGTTTACCCGGAAGGTGGATGCGGTAAGGAATCCATATAGAACGGCGTTCGAGGCCAGGATGATGAAGCAGACCAGCCAGAAAAGCGCCGATCTTCCGAGGACCACCGGGCGAAGATGGGCCGCCCGACGCGTCCGGGGCAGCACGTTCCGCCGGGGATCCGTAACCACGGGTTTGGCCACTACCATCAATATTTCTCCCCCTCTCTCCCTAGACCGAGCTTTTCGGCGGCGCGGAGCTTGGCGCTACGGGCCCGTGGATTGACGGCCAGTTCTTCTCCGGTTGGGGTCAGGGGTTTTTTGGTTAAGATCCGGAGTTGGGGGCCGCCACAACGGCAGACGGGAAGGTCTTCCGGACATCGACACCCACGGGCCCGCCGGACGAACTCCCCTTTGACCAGACGGTCTTCCAGCGAATGAAAGGAAATGACCACGATCCGCCCACCGGGGGACAGACTCTCCACCGCCGCCACCAGCCCCCGGGCCAAGGACCCGAGCTCATCGTTGACCGCGATACGCAGGGCCTGAAAGGTCCGGCGGGCCGGATGGGGACCCTTCCTTCGCGCCCGGGCCGGGATGGCGGCTTTCACGATCTCCGCCAGCTCGCCGGTGGTCTCGATGGGTCTTTTTCGGCGGTAACGAACGATGAAGGAGGCGATCCTTTCTGCCCATCGATCCTCGCCGTATTCCCGGATGATGCGGGCCAACTCCTCCTCGGGGGCCTCGTTGACCAGTTGGCGGGCGGTTAAGGGTTGTTCCCGGTCCATCCGCATATCGAGCGGCGCATCTTCCCGATAACCGAACCCCCGCGCCGGGTCATCCAGCTGGGGGGAAGAAACCCCCAGGTCGAAGAGGATCCCCTGAATGACTTCCAGTCCCAGTGAATCCAAGATCGCCCTCAGATGGGCGAAGTTCTCGTGAACCAGGAAAAACCCGATCCCCGTCTCCCGCAGTCGTTTTTCGGCCGCGGCCAGGGCCACGCGGTCGCGGGCGATCCCGACCAACACCCCGTCCGGGGCGATGGCCCGGGCGATCATCTCGGCATGGCCACCACCGCCGACGGTGGCATCGACGTAAACGCCCCCGGGTCGGGGGGCCAAAAAAGTGCTGACTTCTTGCGCCAGCACCGGCAGATGCCAGAAGGGTTTTTCCATGCTTTAGATACCCAACCCCACGATCTTCTCGGCGATCTCGCTGAAACTGGCCTCGAATTTGCGGGCGTAGACGGCCCATTCCGCCGCGCTCCATATCTCCACCCGCGTAATGGCCCCGATGACCACGACCTCCCGCTCTATTCCGGCGTATTCGCGCAGATGCGGGGGGAGTCCGACCCGGCCCTGCTTGTCCACTTCCACTTCCCCCGCCCCCGAGCTCAGGAGACGGCCGAAACCCCGAACTTCCGGTTTTTCCATCGGCAGGGCCTTGATCTTCTCCTGGATGGCGGTCCACGCGGCCGGGGGATAGACAAAAAGACAGCGGTCCAGACCCCGGGTGATGATGAACCCATCCCCCAACTCCTCCCGGAATTTGGCCGGGATGGTCAAACGGCCCTTTTCGTCCAACGCATGCTGGAACTCCCCCATAAACACGGCCGGCGGTCACCGCCTGATGCACTATTCCCCACTATTCCCCACATTTCTCCACAAAGTCCCGAATTCCTGCCACATGAAAAAATTTTTTTTTGGAAATCCGCAGGGCCGGCCATGGGGTTAAGAAGAACAGACCAAAACCAGGAAGACGAAGAAAAGACCCAGGAGAAGGAGGACATCCAGCGGCGTACAGTTAAAAAGGGCCTTCAAGAGGACCAGGCCCAGAAGGCAAAGCAGGACCAGGCGGACAAACCGACGGAGATAAGAAAAGAGTTCCAACCCAAATCACCACCTCCATCCTATGCCCTGAGCCCGGAAAGGTGCACGGCGGCCTCCCGGGCTTCCCCGGCATATGATGGGCCGGTAGGAAAGCAAACCTCATTCGGGTGAGGCCTTTGCTCGCACACCGCGAAATCCTCTCCCTTCTCGCCGCCTGGGGGATTCCCCCGGAGACGGTCGGGGCGATCCGTCCGGTGGGGGATGTCTTCCGGGTGGAGACTTCCCGGGGCCCGCTGAACCTGAAATGGAGCTCCCGGTCGGCGAGGCAACTCCTCTTGATCGTCCGCGGCCTGGAATACGTATACCAGAAGGGCTTCCACGCCTGCGCTCCGCCCCTGCCCACCGCGGACGGCCGTCCCTTTCTTCCGCATGGAAACCGCCATTACCTTCTCTTCCCATGGATAGAGGGGAAAAAGGCTTCCTTCGCCGCACGCCCGGAACTCCTGGCCGCGTGCAGGACATTGGCCCGCTTCCATGTCGCGGCCGGCGGTTTTTCCGCGGCCGAGCCGGGAAAAGACCTCCATATCTGGCAAAAACTTTTTTCTTCCTTCGCCCGGCGCCAGCGTCAACTGGAAGAATCCCTGCGTCTTTTCGCCGACCATGAACTCTTTGCCCCGTCCAAAAACTGGCAACCGGTGGCCGCCTATTATCTCGCCCTGGCGTCTTTCGCCCGGCGTCTGCTGGACCGGCTTAAAACCGAAGGAGGGCTCTTCGCC
>JAAYXC010000323.1 GCA_012516115.1 Bacillota bacterium
CCTCCGCATCCCCCCGCCACGGCAGCTGAAAGAGGGCCGGGAGGAAGAAAACCAGCCCGACAAAGAGGCCACTTACCGCCGGGGCCAGGCCGAAGGCCCAGGCGAGGACGAGAAGGATGAAGGCGGCCGAAGGAACCAGGCTCCGGCGGAGATTATCCGCGATCTTCCAGCGGTCGACGGGAGAGAGCGGGTTCGGTTCCTTCTCCCCGCCGGCCTTGGGTACCCGGGGCCAGAGCCAGGGGACGAGCTGCCAGTCACCCCTTATCCACCGGTGCTGCCGGCGGCTATAGGCCTGGTAGCTCAGGGGGAAGAGGTCCAGGAGGACGATATCGCTGGCGAAACCCACCCGCACATAGGCCCCTTCCAGAAGGTCATGGCTCAAGACGGTGTTCTCCGGAAAACGCCCCCCCAGGACCCGGTGGAAGGCCAAAAGGTCGTAGAGCCCTTTACTGTAAAAGGTCCCGGCCCCGAAAAGGTCCTGATAGACGTCGGAGACGGTATGGCAATAAGGGTCGGTACCCGTCGGGTCGGAAAAGAGCCTGGTGAAACAGGTGACCGTGGCCGCCGGGAGGCTGGTCCGGACGAGGGGCTGGATGATGGTATACCCTTCGCGGACCCGTCGGCCGTCAGGGGTAAGCTCCGGTTGGTTCTCCGGGTGGGCCATGGTCGCCACCAGTTTCCGGGCCGTGTCCCGGGGTAGTTGGGTGTCGGCGTCGAGGGTGATGACGAAGCGTACCCCGGCCAGGAATTCCTGGGGGCCGAAACAGATCAGATCCCCCGTCTCCTCTTTCCCTTCGGCCAGGGCCAGTAGGAAACGGTTGAGTTCCTCGATCTTGCCCCTTTTGCGTTCCCAGCCGATGAAGCGTCCCTCGGCCGGGTTCCACCGCCGCTCCCGATAAAAGAGGAAAAAACGCCGGCCGTAGCGCTCGTTGAGGCGGGCGATCCCTTCCCTGGCGATGCGCAATAGGTGCTCGTCTTCGGGCATCCGTGGCGCCGGCGCGTCGGCGAAATCGGCCACCAGCCCGTAGAAGAGATTGGGGTCCTGGTTGGCCAGGAATCTTACTTCTAGCCGGTGGACTTCGTCCCGGACCGCTTCCGGGGTCAAAAGCATCATCGGCACGATGACCAGGGTCCGGAACTCATCCGGGATCCCTTTTTCCAGGTCGAGCCGGGGCAAAGCGCGCGGCGGGAAGAGACGGGTAAGAAGCCGCGTCTGGAGTTGGAGACCGATCTCCGAAGCCACGAGAAGCAAACAGAAGACGGCCGAAAGACGGGCGAGGAGCCGCCCTCCCCCACCCCAGAGGAAGCGGGCCGCCGACAAGAAAACCGCCGAGGTAAAAAGGCCGAGACTCCCGAAGTAGACCGCCTCCGGATGGTCGGCGAGCCATTGGGATAAAAGCACACCAAACGGGACCCGGCAGCCCAAGATCTTTTGGAATTCCCGGCGGCCCTTACCGATTAAGTAATGGCCCACATGTTTTCGGCGGGGATCCACTGCCCGCCGGGCGATGGCCACCGCCTCCCGGGCCACTTCTTCTTCGTCCCACCGTGACCAGCGGGCAAGTTCTTCGACCGCATGCCGACAGGCATCCCGGGTGGCGAAGTCCATCCGGCCGTAAACGCCGGCCGGGTCGAGTCGGAGGACTTCCTCGACCCTATTCGTCTCCTCGAAAACCTCTTTCCAGTCCAGGCGGGCGAGGAAACGGAGGCTGGTAACGGTGTTCCCGATGGAAACCTGGTCGGCCGCCTGCCGGTTTTGTTCCTGCGGAAGGAGTTCGGCCATGGGGGCGCCGAGCTTGCGCTCGAGCCAGCCCTGCAGCGGCAGGAGGGCGGCCGGTTCATCGTGGACGTGGCCGAGCAGGCGGAGGGCAAAATAAGGGCGTGGTTCCGGGTATTCGGCGGCCAGTTCGGCCAGGACGAAGAGAACCCGGTCCGGGTCGTGATGGGCGGCCTGCAACAACCTGTTGGCCCAGAAATCGGCCTCTTCGTGTTCGTGCTGGCGCCGGCAGACACGGATGGCCAGACGGCGCAGGTTCTCGATCAACGCCAGGCGGAGGGCCAGGGGCATGGCCCAGAGCTCGCCCATGGTCAGGCGGGCCACCGACTGGTAAGTCTTGAGGAATTGCACGATGGATTCCCGGTCCAGCCGGCCGTCGGTATGGGCCACCAGCTCCACGGCCATGGCGTAAACCCGCGGGAGCATCCCCTGGGCCGTGGTCAAAAGGGGAAGTTCCGCATAGTAGCTCTGGGGAAGGTTGTGCTGAACTTCCAGGACCTGGCCGGCGATCAAATAGGCATTATCCAGGAACCACTCGGCGCCGGCGGCCAGGCTTTGCCCGGTCCGGGCGGCCTCGCCCAGATCGCGCCAGGCTTCTTCCAGGATCCTGGCGCTTTCCGCCAGCCGGAGCAAGAGGGGCCGCGCCTTACAACTCGTGGCGGATATCCCTTGTTCCGTCGCCAGCCGGGCGGCATGGAGGGCCAGCCGCTCCAGGTTATAAACCTCCCGGCGAAGCGGTTCCTCCTCCGCCGTGCGCCAGGCCAGCCGCCTGGGACGGAAGAAAAAGAGGGCCACTCCTTCCCCTGCTTCCCGGAGAATCCGGACGGCCTCTTCCACCCGATTGGCCCGGACAAAGGCCAGGACGGCCGTCTCACCCGGAAGGAGCCGGCGAAGAAGGCGCCGGTATTTGGGGAAGAAAAACGCCTCGGCCCTCTCGCCCACGAAAGCGCCGCCGAGGGAAGAAAAAAAGGTTAAAACCATTGACGGCCCAAGGGGCAAAGAGAAAAGGAGCCCTAAGCAAATTCCCAGCATAAAGCCGAAAGCGCCGCCTAGCCGGGGGAAGCTCACGACTTTTTCGAAGTTCGTCCCGGTCTCGGAGGGCTTGTGCATTACCACCGCCCGCCAGATACCGGCCCTACGGAGTCCATGCCGGCCGAGTCGCGCCTCTTCGCGGCGGCGGTAAAGGGCAAGGACGACGATCCTGCTCCGTGCGCTGCTTTGACGCATCAAGATCCAACCTCCGTCGCGCGAGGTGATAAAAGACGTTTTACCACCCTTGGGGGAAGATGAAGACCGCCGAGGAGATTCCCGGGTCTTCTGGACCCGGTAGGCACTCAGGTGGAATCGATCGGCCCGGTCCATATGCGGTGGCCCGCAAGATCCCAGTCTCGCCCCCTTCGTCCTGGCCGGGATTTCCGGTCCAGTTCGATCACCTTACCCGAGAAGCGTTTATGATGAAAGCCCTTTTCCAGGGAAAAGGCGTTTACCCCTACGAGAGGCAAAAGAACTTCCCTTCATAATAAACCTTATCCGAAAGATAGATCACGTCATCGAGGATGGCCCTGGTCATGCCGTGTCCCTCGGCCCCTCCGTCCCACTGCACGCAGATATAGGGATCGGCCTCGGGGTCCAGGGTCTCGTTCCAGTCAACCTTTACTTCGGCGCCGGGGAAACGCTCCGTTAAAGCCGCCTGGAGCGATTCGGCGTAAGAGCGGGCCAGCGAAAGGCGGTCCCCCTGGTAATCAAAGAGGTTGGCGGGATGAAAGCGGTAAGTGATCCGCCACCCCGCATAAGGGGCAGATCTTCGCCCTTGTTTTAAAAACTCCTGACGGGGAAACTTCGGACGGATGAAAGAGCGCTCGGCAAAGTCCACCGCACGACCGAACTTCCCGTCAAGGCTCACCAGTCGCATGGATATCCCTCCTTCGATCTCCTGGTTCTGCCACCGGGGTACGGAACCATCGCTCTCCAAGAGGCGATCTACCGTGGCGTTCGGGCCATGTCCGGGCGCTTTTTTTATTCTTTTATTCTTGTTCCAGATTTATGATCTTCGCACCGGGATCTTTGTTACTCACCGCCGGAAATCGGAGAAAACGATCCGGTGAATCGGGAACCGAAAAAGGCGGTGAAAAGAAGTGGAAAACGGATGCCTTACGGGGTTTAAGCGATGTTTTTTTATCCCTAAAAAAGTCGGTAGAAAATCGCCTCCTGTCGATTAAACTATCGCGGAAAACCGTTTTTATCATACCTCTTCTCCGGCTGGATTGTCAAGGAAAGACGGGATTTTCTCCCAGAAATAACCATATACCTTCCCTTTACCGGGAAAGTAGCCGGGAGGCTAAAAATGGACAAAGGGTACGAAGACCACTTCCCCATGCTCTTCCAGCCGCAGACCGTCCTTCTCCTTAATGCCCCGGCATAGCCGCTGGATACCTCTGGCCGGCCCCAGCGGGATCACCATCCTTCCGCCCTCGGCCAGCTGTTCCACCAGGGCGGGGGGGATTCGCTCCGGCGCGCAGGTCACGATGATCCCCTGGAAAGGGGCTTCTTCCTTCCAGCCGTAATACCCGTCGGCCACGCGGACCCGGACGTTGGTATAGCCCAGTTCGCGCAGGGTCTCCTCGGCCCGCCTGGCCAGGGGTTCGATGACCTCCAGGCTGAAGACCTCCCCCGCCAGCTCGGCCAGAATGGCGGCCTGATATCCGGATCCGGTCCCGATCTCCAGGATCTTGTCGGTCTTCGTCGGGGCAAGCAATTCGGTCATAAGGGCGACGATGTATGGCTGCGAGATGGTCTGGCCGTAGCCGATGGGCAGCGGTCGGTTCTCGTAAGCGAAAAGCCGCACCTCCGTCGGGACGAATTTATGCCGCGGGACCTTCATCATGGCCTCGAGCACGGCCTCGTCTCTGATGCCCAGCCGCCGCAGGTCCCACATCGCTTCTCCCTCCTTAAAGGGGCTTTAGACCTCGGCGATCCTTCGGCATTCGAGGTAGAAACGTTTTTCCTCCGCTTCGCCCAGCGAAAAACTCTTCTTGGGCAGCATTCCGTGTTTGCGCACGGTGGGGAAAAGTTCTTCCTTGGCCATGGCCGGCAAGAAAAACCCCACCCAACCCGGTCGGCGCGCCAGGGCGGCCACGGCTTCCTCGCCGTGGATGTAGTCCACCCGTACGCGGCCTTGGGCCTCCAGTTCATCGAGAAACATCTGGAGGGTGCCGACGGTGAGGAGATGGGGAGGAGAGGTGATGGAAACGACCCCGCCGACTTCACCGCTGATGAATTCGAAGAACTGGGCCCCCGGACGCTCCTCCGCCAGCTGCAGGCGGATCACCCCGGCTTCGCCACGGTCCCGGACGTACCGGATCTCCACCCCACTCCCCCGGCCAGCGAAAAATGTCTCCAAAGCTCGTAAGAGTTCCTCCCCTCCCATCCCGTGGACCGCCCGGTGGATGGGTCCCAGGACCAGGCCTTCGTCGTAGAGATTGATTATCTCGACCAGGGTGTAACGGGCCGGATGGGTGATCGGAGCCCCGGCGGTCTTGCGCTCTTCCCAGACCACCTTGGCTGCGGCCAGGGAATGATTGCCGTCCCCCACGGCCAAGAGGAACGAGTCTTCGCCACCGGAGGCAGCCAGAGCTTCCAGACCGTTACGTAGAACAGATAGGGCCTCTGCTTCGTTAAGCATAAATCCGCGGATCTCCCCGCCGCCCATCATCAGCGACGTTTCGTAAAGGGGCCTTTTTGTCTGCCCCAAGGCGACCAGCGGCTCGATGGTCCGGCGTCGCCGGTCGTCGAGCAAGAGCATGGCATGGGGGACTTCCAGAACGGCCCCACGCCGGATCCTGACCCGGGGCGGCAGCCGGTCGACGACCGTGGCCTCGGTGGCCCGGATCGGCGGCCGGGCGCCGGGCCGGTAATCGTAACGTTCCAGGTCCACGGCGGCCAGAACCCCCCGACGGAGACGGCCGAAAGCCGTACGGCGTTCCAGATAGACCAACCCCGTCCCCACCGGGCGAAGGATCCCCCGGCGCAGGTAATCGCGCATGGTCCGGTGGATGCGGGCGATCCTCTCCTCCTCATCCGCCGCCCCGAGGTAGACCTCGGGCAGGACGAGATGGAGGCTGGAGGGAGCTTCCCCCACCACCCATGCCACCTTTTGCCAGTATTCCACATCGGTCGTGTATTGATCGCAGGCGATGACGGCCCATTTAAAAAGGTCGATCCCGGGGGCGGGGAGGAGGATCTCGGCGGGAACGACCCCCAGCGCGGCCAGGGCACGGCGATCTTCATCCGGGGTGGTCACCATTCATCCCTCTTTTTGGTAAAATTAAGATCGGCCGGGTATTATTCGCCGCCAGATGAAGGGTTTCCTTCCCCGCGGGATCACCTTTCATGTCATGGTCGATCACGCCAGACCGAATTTAGATCGCAGGAGCGGCCAGAGACGCGGGTCTTCGGCCCCAAGCCGCCATAAGGCCACGCCACCCAGGTCGTAACGCTCGACCAGATCCAGTTTATAGGCCGCGCTCCAGCTATTCTCGTACCAGATCACTTTCTGCGTGTCCCCCTCGCGGTAGACGAGATAGGGGACTTTTCGTACCGCGTCCCACCGGGGGGTGATCCCCAAACGATCGACCAGGGCTTGAATGGCCGGGAATTCGCGTGCCTTTCCGCCCGGCCGGCCTTCCACCCACTCGTAACCGTAACCGGCCAGACCGATGAGGATCTTCCGCCGCGGGATGGTCGTCAACGCATAACGGAGGACCTTTTCCACCCAGGGCAGCGAAGCCACCGGACCGGGTTTCCCGGATGGCGCGTACTCGTCATAGGTCATGAGCATGATCTGATCCAGCCACGGGGCGATGGCCGTATAATCGAAGGCCCCTGCCCAGAGATCCGCCGGGTTATCGCGTAACTTGGCCGGGACCGAGGCGGTGACGAGATACCCCAAGGGCCGCAGGGCCATGGCCAGCTCCCGGACGAAGGCGGTGTAGTTGGCCCGGTCGGAGGGAGGGACGTTTTCCAAATCGAGGTTGATGCCATCGTAACCCTTCCCGCGTACAAGGGCGAGGATCTCAGTCACCGCCCGTCCCCGCGCCGCGGGATTGACCAAGAGCCGATGGGCCGTCTGGCCGTCGAACCCACGGCCGCGGGAAAAATTATGGAGAAGGGCCAGGACTTTGATCCCGTTGGCCTTGGCCACGTTCACCGCCCGGGTGGGATGCTCGCCGGAGAGATGCCCTGACGCATCGAGGTAATAGGCGAAAGGCGCGATGGCCGTAAGCCTCCCGGCCTGGGCGCACAGAGTCTCGTAAGGCCGACGTTCGCCAGGATAATATTCGCTGTAGTAAGCTACCACCGCCCGCCTGGTGGTGGCCGATCTCGATCCGGGCGCGGGCGTCGAAGGAGAGGAGGGACCGGTACGGGCGAGGAAGAAGGCAGCGACGGCGATCAAGGTTTTCAAAAGCCCGGGCGCCATGGGAAGCTCTCCTTTGCTACGACCGTTGTTCCGAAAAGGAAGGGGAATCTTGTTTCGTCGCGTTCTATTGATTCATCGCCTTCCCGGTTATTCCTCCAAGGAAACCATGGGAAGGAAGGAAAGGCCTGCTCCCTGTCTGGTTCACGACCCGGCGGTCGAGGTGACCGGGCGGGTAAAAAGATGGCCGAAGAAGGCGGCGAGGGGTTGCGGTAAAAGAAAGGCCAGGATCACCGGGAGCCCCACGGCGGGGGGAAAGTAACCCACGGCCAGAGCCGCGCCGGCGCTGATATTCCGCAGACCGGTCCCGAAGGCGAAGGCCAGGACGCGGGGGGGATGATAACGCCCGAGCCGCGCGGCCGTCCACCCGAGGAGAAAACCCAGGCAGGTCTGGGCGAAGATCAAACCCAGGACGGGGAGGACGGCCTGTTCCAGAGCGGTGATGGTCCCCCGGGCCACCGCCAGGTTGGTGGCCACCACGAGGACCAGGGCCAGCTTGGAAGAGAGTCCGAGGAGAGGACCAAAACGGCTGGCGGTCCGGCCTTTATCGAGATCGTGGTAGGTAAGCCCGAGCACGGTGGGAAGGACGATCATCCATATCAGACCGCGAAAGAGCTCCCCCACCTGCATGTGGACGATGCGCCCGAGAAAAAACCAGACCGAGGCCGGCACGACAACCGGGCTCAAGAG
>JAAYXC010000324.1 GCA_012516115.1 Bacillota bacterium
CCGGGCCTAAAGAGCGCGGAAATCATCCCCGTGGTGGGAAACGGGTGCCCCGGGTAAACTAGCCGCGGGGATTTTTCATGCCCGGACGGCCCAAAGATATATCAGGCCCGACGACCTTAGATCTGCCGGAGATCGCCGTGCCCGACGGTCCCCGGATCGTTTTCGATTCCACCCTCGCCCACCTCCTTCTTCCGATGCGCCGTCGGGAGTGGGACACCTGGGAGGCCTTCCTGTTGGCCTGGCGGGCGGCGGAACTGTCGATCGCGCCGGAGACGGATCTCCTTACCCCTCTTTATCTCGGGGAACACTGGCGACGGATAGGGATGATCCCCTATACCCATCAGCTGGAGACGGCCCGGAAGGTCATCCGGGAGATGGGCGGCCGGGCCATCCTCGCCGATGAAGTAGGGCTGGGAAAAACCATCGAGGCGGGATTGATCATCAAAGAATACCTCCTCCGCGGGATGATCCGGCGGTTTCTCGTCCTGGCACCGGCCTCGCTCTGTCTCCAGTGGGCGGCCGAGCTCCAGGAGAAGTTCTGCCTTTCCACGGTCATCGCCCGGCGTCCCTTCGAGTTTACCCATTACGACTTCGTCGTGGCTTCGCTGGACACGGCCAAGCGCGCCGAGAACCGCGCGGCCGTCATGGCCCATCCTTTCGACCTCGTGGCCGTAGACGAGGCCCATAAACTGAAAAACACCGCCACCCAGAATTGGCAGTTCGTCAACGCCCTTCCCAAACGTTTCTTTCTTCTCATCACCGCCACCCCGCTCCAGAACGACCTCAAAGAGCTCTTCAACCTCATCACCCTCCTCCGGCCGGGCCAGCTCGGGACCTACCGTTCTTTTCGCCGTCATTTCGTGGCCGAGGGACGCCGACCGAAGAATACCGCCGAGTTGAAAACCCTCCTCGCCGAGGTCATGATCAGAAACCGTCGCCGCGACACCCTCCGGCTCCCACCCCGCCAGGCGGAGAACATCGTCCTCGCGCCGAGCCCGGCCGAACGGACACTTTACGAGGGCGTGACCTCCTTCGTACGGGAGGGGTACCGGCGGGCCAAGGGGAAGATGGCCGGCTTGCTCCCTCTCTTGACCCTCCAGCGGGAGGTCTGCTCGAGCAGCTTCGCCGCGGCCGTGACCCTTTACAAGATGTGCGCCGGGACCGAGCTGGAAGGCGATCGCCGGCTGGTGGAACTGCTGGAGCTGGCCCGGGGGATCGCGGAGAACGTGAAGATGGAAAAAGTCCTGGCCATCCTGGAGGCGACCGAGGAGAAGGTGATCGTCTTCACCGAGTTTCTGGCCACCCAGGCCTACATCCGCCATCGCCTGGCGCGGGCCGGGATCCCCTCTTTACCTTTTGACGGCCATATGTCCGGACCGAAACGGGATTATATCCGGTGCCTCTTCCGCGATAGCCGGGATTTTCGCGTCCTGGTAAGCACCGAATCTGGTGGTGAAGGTTTAAACTTCCAGTTCTGTCATATCATGATCAACTACGACCTGCCCTGGAACCCCATGCGCCTCGAGCAGCGGATCGGCCGTCTTCACCGCCTGGGACAGACCAAGCCGGTCATCATCTACAATCTGAGCACGGCGGGGACCGTCGAGGCCCACCTCCTCCGCCTGCTCCAGGAAAAGCTGGCCATGTTCCAGACGGTGCTGGGAGAGCTCCCCAGGGCCATGGTCGGCCTGGGGGGAGAAAAGGGTTTTGAGGCGCGGCTTTTCAAGATCCTGGCCGAGGCGAACGATGAGACGGAACTCCAGGAAGGCCTGGAAGCCATGGGCGAAGAACTACGGGCCCTTCTCGGCGGCCCGGCCGAGGGGGGGATGGAGGAATGGCTTTAAGCGAAGAAGAGACGGCCCTGCGCAGTTTCGTCTTGGCGACCTTGCGCCTGACGGGAGCGGCTTTCTCCACTCCGGATGAGGAACTGGTGCTGGCCACCGTCCGGATCCTGCGGCCGGGGTGGTTCTTTTCCCCGCCCAGGGTGGAAGAAGAGGACCTCCAGCTCGTCTTCAGCCGGGAAGGAGCGGAAAGACATCCCTCGGCCGAACTGGTGGCCCCCGGCAGTCCCCGGTTGGCGTGGTTCATCGAGCGTGTGCGGGCGCGGGGTTTTCTCACCCGCGGATATTATACCGGACCTTGCGACTCCCAGGGGATGGAACGGGCGATCCGCGCCCACCTGCCCCGGGGCGGGAGATCTTATACTCTTTACCGGGAGGCGGGCGCTTTTGCCCCTTTTTTCTTGGCGGTGCTCCGCCTGAGTTTTATCGCCGCTGCCAAAAACGAGGAACTCCTGCCGGTCGTCCTGGACCTGTGGGAGGGGACGGCGCATGGCGAATTGGCCACCCGGCTCCGTAGAGGATCTTTCGTCAATAC
>JAAYXC010000325.1 GCA_012516115.1 Bacillota bacterium
GCCACGGTCAGTTCCGGAACCAGCCCGATGGCCACCATCTTGAGCCCACCGGCGGCGCTGCTGGCGGCCAGGCGCAACCGGAAGGAAAGAGGGCCGGTCTGCGCTTCCAGACGACGGAGTCCTTCTGCCAGCCCATGGGAAAGCCCCTCCCGTAAGGTGGTCAGGGCTGCGGCCGTGCCGAGAAGTCTCCCTTTTTCCAGGTCCACCGCGGTGAGCTTGGTGTAGGTGCTGCCGAAGTCCACCAGGAGAACCGGATCCATGTTTGTGCCCCTTCTATTTCCTTGTTTCCATGAGACGGCATCTATTTTTTTCGGCGGGTTGAAACCCGCCGCCACAGCTGGGGAAGGGCCTTACGGCCCTAAGGACGAATATAGCCCGAAGGGCTTTCCGCGCTGTAGCGGTGGTCTTCAGGCCGCCGCGAAACGGGCGTTTCATCTTTTTTTTCCTAATTCCCGCACCACCTCGGCTACGGCCCGCAGGGCCAGGTCGATCTGGGAGGCGTCGACGTCGTGGTGGGTGACAAAGCGGACCGTATCCTCCCCGAAGCTCGTCCCGAGCACCCCCCGCGCGGCCAGACGGGCCAGGAAGTCTTCGCTCCCTACTCCGAGCGGGGCCACGGAGAAGAGGACGATGTTCGTTTCCACTCCGGCCGGGTCGATGGCGATCCCCCGGATGGCGGCGAGGCCCTCGGCCAGTCGCCTGGCCTTGGCATGGTCTTCGGCCAACCGCTCCACCATCTCCCGCAGGGCCACGATCCCGGCGGCGGCCAGGATCCCCGCCTGGCGCATCCCGCCGCCCAGCATCTTGCGGCACTTCCGCGCCCGGGCGATGAACTCGCGGGAGCCGGCGAGGAGCGATCCCACCGGCGCGCAAAGACCCTTGGAGAGGCAGAACATGACCGAGTCCGCCGGCGCGGCGAGTTCCGCGGCGGTGACCCCCAGGGCCACCGCGGCGTTGAAGATCCGCGCGCCGTCGAGGTGGACCGGGATCCCCCGCGCGTGCGCCACCTCGGCCATGGCCCGCATCTGGCGCGGCGTGATGACCGCTCCGCCGGCCCGGTTATGGGTGTTCTCCAGGCAAAGGAGGGCCGTGCGGGGAAAATTGATGCTCTCCGGTCTGATGGCGGCGGAAATCCGCTCGGGCGGGATGTAACCACGTTCCCCGACCACCGGCCGCGCCTGTACCCCGGCCAGGACGGCCAGGGCACCGACCTCATAGTAATAGATGTGCGCTTCGGCCTCGACGATCACCTCGTCCCCGCGGCTGGCGTGGGTCATGACCGCCACCTGGTTACCCATGGTCCCGCTCGCCACAAAAAGCGCGGCCTCCTTCCCTATCATGGCCGCGCCGAGCTCCTCCAGCTCACGTACGGTGGGGTCCTCGCCGAAGACGTCGTCACCAACCCGGGCGCGGGCCATGGCCGTTCGCATGGCCGGTGTCGGCTGGGTAACCGTGTCGCTGCGCAAATCGATCCGCATCATCTTCACTCACCTTCGTAGACCCAGGCCCGGGCGAGAAACGGGGCCACCCGGTCCCAAAGTTCGGCGATCCTTTCCCCCGTCAGGGGGTCGCGTAGTTCCGGCGCGATCTCGGCCAACGGGGCCAGGACGAAAGACCGTTCCCGAAATCGGGGATGGGGGACGACCAGTTCCGCGCTACCTATAACCCAATCATCGAAAAGGATGATATCGAGGTCGATGGGCCGCGGACCGTAGCGGGGCCCGGGCAGGCGGCCCATTTGCCGCTCGATCTCTTTCAGCTTTCCAAGCAGGGCGCCCGGGCGGAGGACGGTCTCCCCCTGAACGACCTGGTTTAAGAAAAGGGGCTGCTGGCGAAGGCCCACCGGTTCGCTCTCGTAAACCCGGGAGGCCCGCTGGATCCTCATCACCGGCGCCAGGGCTTCCCGCGCCGCGGCCAGGTTGGCCGTCCGGTCGCCAAGGTTCGCCCCCAGGCCCAGAAAGACCGTGCTCACCGCGGACCACCGCGGAGGATGGCATCGCTCATCCGGACCACCTGGGCCATTTCGGCCACATCGTGGACCCGGACGATATCGGCGCCGCCGGCGATCCCCAAGGCCACGGTGGCCGCGGTTCCCCAAAGGCGTTCCCCCACCGGGAGGTTCAAGGTCAGGCCGATGACCGATTTCCGGGAGGTACCGAGGAGGATCGGCCGTCCGAGGCTCCGCAGTTCCCCCAGGCGGCGCAAGACCTCCAGGTTCTGCTCCCTGGACTTGCCGAAGCCGATGCCGGGATCGACGATGACCCGCTCGGCCGGCAACCCGGCCGTCTCGGCCAGCTCGATGCTCCGCCGGAGAAAGCGCAGGATGGCGGCCATAATGTCCCCCGCGTACTCCGTCCCGACCTGGTTGTGCATGATGATGGCCGGGATCCCGGCCGCGGCCACCACCCGGACCATCTCCGGGTCGCGCTGAAACCCCCAGACGTCGTTGACCAGGGAAGCCCCGTTTTCGAGGGCCGCCGCGGCCCCCGCGGCCTTGTACGTGTCGACGGAAATCGGTACATCCACCGCTGCGGCCACGGCCCGCAAGACGGGCAGAAGCCTGGCCAGTTCTTCCTCCGCCTCGACGGGGGCCGCCCCGGGACGGGTGGACTCGGCCCCGATGTCGATGATCTCCGCCCCGGCCTCGACCATGGCCTTGGCGCGCGCCACGGCCGCGGCCACCGGGTCGGGTTCGCCTGCCAGCCCGTCGCCGGAGAAGGAGTCCGGGGTGGCGTTGATGATGCCCATGATGCAGGTCCGTGCTCCCCCCACGAACGCGCGGCCGCGCATCCGGATGGGCGGCGGAGGGTTCTCCGTCCGTGCCAGAATGAGGGCGAGTTCTTCTCCCAGACCCCGCAGGCCGAAGGGTTCCTCGGCCAGGATCCGGCAGACCGCCTTCAGCTGGGCCTCGGTCCCCATGAGGATGATCTCCGCCTTCTCCCCCATACCATCGTAAACCTTGCGCGGCACGGCCGCCTCTCCGCCTTTGGCCAGCATCTCCTGCTTCAGGATGAGGGCCGCCCGCGGGTCCAGACCCTCGGCCCGGACCAAAAAGAAACGCCCCTTAGGGGCCATGATCTCCTGCCCCCGCGGGTCGACACCCAGAGCGGCCATGGCCTTGATTATCTCCGCGCGGGAGGTAAGCGGCAAGAAGTGCAGGTTAAAATCCGAACCTTTTCCCAAACGCCCTTCGACCTCCGTTGCCGGTCTTTGGGATGGGCCTGCCCGTCGCGGATTATTATTCGGCAACAAGGAGAAAGCTCCTCCCCGGTAGAAGGTCTCGAATTATGCCGGCGGCCCGGTACGGGCATCTTCGTCTTCGACCCAGCGGACCAGGTTCGGACGCGGATCGAGGATCGACAAATATTGACCGCGGATTGCCGTAGCGCGCGCCGGGGTCTAGTCTCTTATAGCGGTAGTATTTGGCGAGCCGGTCGGACGGGCCGCCATCCAGCCGAGAGGCTTGCTCCGGAGAGGGCTGTTGGCCTTCTTGAGCAGGCCGATTGGCCCAAACCACTAAAAATCCAAACAAACCAACCGCGACGACAGCCGCGGAAGACCGCGTCTATTCTTCCCCTGCACCGGCCTGACTCTCCACCATCACCGTCACCGGCCCGTCGTTGACGAGGGAAAGGAGCATATACGCCCCGAACTCGCCCTCGGCCACCATCACCCCGAGCTCCCGCAGGGCCGCGCAGAAAGAACGGTAGAGGGGCAGGGCCTGCTCCGGCGGGGCGGCGGCGGTGAAGTCCGGCCGACGACCATGCCGCCAATCGC
>JAAYXC010000472.1 GCA_012516115.1 Bacillota bacterium
GATCTATTGAGCGAAGAAGAAATCGAAAGGACCAAGGAATCTCTCTATTCCAAAGGGGCCAATGTAAAGAAAATATATAGTTCCACCGCATACAACAATTTGGACATCTACCAGATTAACTGCACATATTATTCGGCCTTGGGAAACAACGACCAAGCCTATCTGTTGGCACGAGCAATTCAATTTTTTACGCCCGGTATCCCCCAGGTTTATTATGTAGGCTTGTTAGCGGGAGAAAATGACATTGAACTGGTGGAGAAAACGAGGGTTGGGCGGGACATTAACCGTCACAACTATACGAAGACAGAAGTCGAAGCGGAGTTAAGAAGACCAGTCGTACAGAAGTTACTCAATCTGATGCGTTTTCGCAACATCTATCCTGCCTTTAACGGCGAATTTCGGATTGTTGACACGAATAACGAACATCAACTGGAGCTGTCTTGGCGGAAAGACCATTACCAGACCACTTTAAGAGCTGATCTGAGGACCCATCAGTATACAATAGAATATATCGACCCAAAGACTGGAAAACTATCGATATTGGAAAAATAAGTAAGAAAGGATCATGAGAATTATCGAACGATTTCTGGAGGTATATCATGCCAGACGCGATCACCATGGGCGAAGCCTTGATTGACTTTATTCCGGGCCAGGTCGGGCGAGCCCTAGCCGATGTCACGGATTTTAAACGTGCTGCCGGAGGGGCTCCGTTCAATGTGGCCGTCGGTCTGGCCAGGCTAGGGGTGGATGTCGGTTTTATGGGCAAACTGGGGGACGATGTATTTGGCCGTTTTCTTCAGAAAGTATTGATGGAAAACGGGGTCAACATCGAGCAACTCGTATTCACCAGGGAGGCCCTGACTACGCTGGCTTTTGTCTCACTTAAAGAGGACGGGGAAAGAGACTTCATTTTTTATCGAAAGCCTGGGGCTGATATGCAGTACCGTGCAGATGAAATCGACTTTGGGTATGTGAACAAAGCCAAAGTATTTCATTTTGGTTCCATATCCTTAATTGACGAACCGGTGCGAACCCCCACCCGCCTATTGGTAGAGTATGCCCGGAGTAAAGGGCTTCTCGTGACATTTGATCCGAATATTCGACTGGCTCTGTGGGGATCGGTAGAGAGGGCCATGGCGGAGATTAAAGAGATCGTTCCCTATGTGGATTTAATAAAACTTAACGAAGAGGAGTTGGAGACCCTGACGGGAATCGGGAGGGAAGAGTTGAACGAGAATGTGCTTGCCGAGGCTGCCCGGCAGATTTTCGAATTGGGACCTCATTTCGTCGTAGTAACGCTAGGAAAAAAAGGGAGCTACCTTTATTCCCGGGCCTGTCGCTGCCTGGTTGCGGGATATGAATTTAAAGCCATCGACACGACCGGTGCTGGGGATGCCTTCATGGCGGCACTTTTGAGCCAGATTTATTGTAAAACTATTATAGAATTAGAAAAAATTTCTATTAATGAATGGCAAAAAATACTGTCTTTTGCCAATTGGATCGGCGGCATGAGCACGA
>JAAYXC010000326.1 GCA_012516115.1 Bacillota bacterium
CGGCCCAATCCGGTACCGGCAGGGGGAGGGGGGGTTTTTTCGTCTCGAGCCTTTCTATTTCGACCCCACGCGTCTTCCGGATGCAGCGCTCGGTCGTCCCGAGATAACCCAGATGGACGCGGCCGCCGAGGTCCACGGGGCCGTTGACGAAGGCGCTTTGGATCTCGGCGCGGCCTTTGGCCACAAGAACCCGGCAGAGGAGGCCGTATGGCGCGGTCCACGGCTTGACGATCCGGAACTCTAAGGTCTTTTTCTCCTCACGGTTTCCCGCATGGTCCACCGCGTAGTAACTCAAGGTATGAGGGCCTTCGGTCTCTACGGCGAAGGGCCCGGAATAGAGTTCCTCGGCGCCGCCGTCGAGGGAGTAGTAGATCCCCGCCACGCCGCTGCCGCCATCGTTGTCCACGGCGGTAAGGATAACGGTCACCCCGGGCTTGTAGGCGCCGCAGTACATACGCTCGCCGAAAAGGACCGCCGTGGTGACCGGCGGAATGGTATCGGGAATTACCACCTGGATCCCGACCGGCGGCGTCCAGGTCTCGTAACCCGCAACGTCCAATGCGCGGGCGCGGAGCGTATGTGGGCCGGGCGGGAGATACAAAGCGATCTTTGCCGGCGAATCGGTGAATTCGGCGCGCTTCTCCCCGTCCACGTAGAGTTCGGCCAGTTGGAGCCCTAGATTATCGAAGGCCTCGACGACGGCGTCGAAGTCGGGCGGGACCTCCTCCCCTTCGGCGGGCGCCAGGATCCGGACCACCGGCGGAGTCTGGTCGATCATGATGCGCATGGACTGCCAGTCCTCCGCATTCCCGAGGCGGTCGACGGACCGGAACCCGATCTCGTAGACGCCTTCGGTCGAAAAGACGATCGGTCCCTCATAATCCACCTGGCCCTGGCCGAGGTCATAGACGGTCTCCGCCACGCCGATAAGGTTATCGAAAGCAGTAAGGGTCAGGGACGAACCGATGACCCCATAGAAGACGCCGTCTTTGATCAGGCGCAGGTCGGAAAGGTCTGCGGTAGTGACCGGTGGCGTGGAGTCGACGAGCAACCCGGTGCTGCTCAACGGGACGGTCGCCTCGTCGACGACGGCCTGCATGACCGCCATATAGCGGGCATCGGGGAGATCGACCGTCCGGTTTGTCGCCTCGGCATAAGTCTCCCCCGGTTCCATGGCCAGCTCTTCCGTGATGACCATCCCGATCTCCTTCGTCTCCGGGTGGACCAGCATGATCCGCAAGGAGAGCGGATCGAGCCGCTTGTTCCCGTTGTTCGTAACGGTATAGGCGAACTCCACCTCTTGGCCGGCCTGCGTCTGCCGCGGGGTCACGATCAAAGTACCGGCGCGCAGGGCCGTCTCCACCACCGTAACGGTCCGGGCGGCCGACCAGAGCACCACCCCGTCGGTGGCGCTAAGGGAAGCAAAAACGTTGTATTCCCCGCTTTTACTCCGCCCGATGGGCCAGTAAAAGACCTGCGCCTGGCCTTCCCCTACCGGCAGGTACGCCACGGCGGCCCGATCGGTCCAGACCTCTCCCCCGAAGGAGTCCTTCACCGTTACTTCCAGTATCAGATCTCGCAGATGGGTGTTAATGCCGGTATTCCACAGATCGACGGTGATCGCGGCCTTCTCCGTGGGAGCATAAGCCAGTTTATCCGTGGCCAGGCGGCCGTCGGCCGCGCGGTTAGGCGCGATTGCGAACTCTGCAGGGTATTCCGCAAACAAATCTTCGTTCTCGTAAAGCTCCAGGCAGGCCAGATAACCGCCGGGCGCGGCGCGGCCGGTGTTCCAGATAAAGCTTTGCCGCCATTCTCCGCCGCCATCCAGGGCGAGTTGGAAATGGGCCACATCGGCGAGGACCTTTCCCGCACCGTCTTTGATGACCACTCTGGCCGCACCGGACCAAGTCCCAACCTCGTGGTTCAGGATGGCCACGGTCAGGAGGGCATCTTCCATCGACTGGTAAATGGCTTTGTCCTTCTCGATCCTTCCTGCGACGCCCCGCCGATTCACGGTCAAAGGACGGGAAGCCTTGTTGTTGCCTTCGTCTTCTTCCTCGATCGCATCCAGCGGATCGACGAGGACCCAGACCGCATATTCACCGGGGGTAACCCCGGCCGTCCAGAAACACTCCACATCGTGATACCCAAGATAATCCAGGTATGGTATGGCCGAGGATCCGAGCAAAACCCTGCCCCCGGCGGGATCGCCGAGGTAGAAACCGACCTCGGCCGGCCCGCTCGGCAAGCCGATGTTCCTGATCCTGGCCGCGATCCCGATCCTCTGACCGCAAGAGGGGTTTTCCTGGGTGAAAGAGATCTCGGAACTTGTGATCAAGAGGTCCGGTTTCCCCCGGCCCGGGACGAAGAGATCGACGTAGGCCTCGTTATTCTCCTCGCTGGTCTCGGTTATCTCGTTCCTGCGATCCAAAACGAGGTAGAATCGATGCTCCCCGGCCCGGGAGCGCCATGGAACCGCCAGCGCGATGGTGGCGTTGGGTTCGAGCGCGGGGAGCACCTTCGCTTCGAGCAGGATGCCTCCGGCCCGCGGATCGCCGAGGAAGAACGCGGCCTCGGCGTTCTCCACCCTGACGCCGCCGGCGTTGCCGACGAGGGCCCGCAGCATACAGACCTCATTCTCCGCAGATACCGGATCGGCCTCAAATCGTGTAATGACAAGATCCCCGAATGAATCTCGGGGGGCCCGGTACCGGCCCTGGCCACTCCCGACGGCCTGCCGGTAGGAGGCCTCAAGGGCGACCGTCCGCAGGGTTCCGTCCCTGGACGCGTTCGTCGTCTCATATTCCAGGTAATAGTGGACTCTCTTCTGGGAGAGAACGCGCAGGAGGTAGTTGACGACCTGGTTGGCGTCCTGGAAGAAGAACATCTCGCCGCCCGTCCCCCGGGCCAGGGTTTGCATCTCGTCCTTCACGCTCTGGCCGGTATCGGAGAAACCGTAGAAGGGATAGGCCTCGACGTTATTGGCCCGGCAAACTTCGGTAGCCTCGGCGATGCTGGCCAGGTCGTTGGCGTCCTGGCCGACCCCCTGGTAGCAGTCCTCGTCGCTGATGGGGATGACGATCCGGTACGCGCCCGGCCGCCAGGGATAGTACGCGGCCACCCAGGCCGTGCCGGGCCCCCAGCATTCCATGGAAGTCGCAACGATGTTCCCCTTGAAGATCCCCTGGGTCAAAGCCTCGGCGCCCGAAATTCCTGTTCGGACGACCTGCAGACCGTAGACTTTGGTGCGGAGATCGATCCCCACCCTGGTAAGGGTCTCGGTGAGATCGCGGATGATGCCCGGCAGAACCAGCCATTCATCGTCCATGCTCCCGGAGGTATCGATCACGAAGACCAGGTCGATCTTGGCGGCCTCCGTCGTCTCGTCGGCGATGCTCGAGAGCACCAGGATGTCCTGGGGCCTCCCGTCCTCGAACAGCCTGAGGTTGGCCTTCCTCAGGCCGGCCACACCTTCGCCCATCGCGTCGTTCACTTGGAAGCCGACCTTGATCCGGGGGAAGTCTTGACTCGCCACATCGACCACTTTCACCTCGAGAACCGCGGTGAAGGTGATGGTTATGTCCCGGCTGGTTACGTTGTTCGTCTCATCGAACTCGTTCAACTCGTTCCGTGGGTCGATCTTCACATAGATGGTGTACTCCCCGGCGAACCCCGAGGGATCCCAGACGTACTGGAGCAGGCATTCTTGGCCCGGACCAAGCGGCGGTGTTAAGACCTCGCCCAAGAGCACCCCGCCGGCAGCGGGATCGCCCGCATAGATGGCCACAGGCACTTTCTCGACAGTTTCCAGGCCCGTATTGGTAACTTTCACCGATAAAGTGACGTCGTCGAAGACGGAGGGACGATACGGCGAGTAATAGAGGGCCCCCGCCTTGATCGACAAGTCCCTGGCGCTTATCTCGGCCTCCACCGGTTGGGTGGGCGCGCTCTCCAACCCGGCCACGTTCACGGCCGAGACCCGGTAAATATAACGTCCCGGCGCCAGATCCGTGCTGGTATGGGTGGTGCTCGTTATTCTTGCCGCTTCATAGCCGGCGAATTCGGCCAGACCGGCCCGGGCGGCCGCGTCTTCGATGACGAGCCTCATCCGATCCGCGACCACCGTCTGTGGGAGATAGATGGTCCGCTTAACCGAATCATCGCCGGTAAAGACCGTCATCCAGACGCCGTCCGTGAAGGCTTGAATGCTATAAGATTCCGGAATTTCATCCTGGCTATGCCAGGCAAAGGTGATGGCGGAAAGCATTTTCTTCGCGCCGAACCCGAGCTCCAGATACGGGGCAGGATCCTCGATCGCCGGCCGCCAGTAGGTGGATTCGTTATTATCGTTAACCTTCGCCGGGGCGTAACTGCTATTTCCGAAATAGTAAGACGAGGCCATCACACTGCTCGGGGTCAACTTCTGTAGGTTATTGAGGAGAAGTCCGTTACGATAAATTTTGTAACCGAAGAGATTCAGGCTCGTACTAGGACTCCAGCTAAAAGTGATGCTCCTGCCACTGATCGCGGCCCTTGGGGTTTGCGGTGCTAAAGGCGGGGAGAAGACGAAGACGGCTTCGGCCGGTTCGCTCCTGTTCCCGTTGATGTCCACGGCCACCAGTTTGAAGGTGAACTCCTTCGTGGCCGCGGGCAGCGAGTAATCAAACTGTACCGCGGTCTTGGAAAGAAGAGTGCTGTTCAGCGGCTGGCCGGAATCGCCCAGGTAAATGTAGTAACCTGCCAAGTCCGGCTCGGTATTGGCCGTCCATTGCAGACGCAAGAAACCGTTCCCCTCGGTGACCCGGAAGTCCCCCGGGACGGCCGGCGGGGTCCGTTCCGCCACTTCTACCTGAACGATATTCGAGGCCGCGGATAAAACCCCCGCTTCCGAGACCGCGCGCACGAAATAAACGTAGGTCCTGTTCTGCTGCACTCTATCGGTATACGAGAGATCTTTTACCAGATTGGCCCCGTAGACTCTTAATTCCGCGAGGTAAATATAGGACGGTCCCGCAAGAAAGACCAGTTTGATTCTATCGGTGGCAAGGATTCTTCCGAAGGCTATCTCGTTATTCACGCCGGTGTTCCCACGGATCCGGCCCATTTCGATCCATGCATCATTCATCCAGACCAAAAGATCATAATCCCGCGCGGCGTAGTTCGATGAATACCAATGGACCCCGACCTTACCGATCTCGACCGGCGCGGCGAAGCTCATCTCGATGGAAGCCGGATAGACGTTGCCGCCCGGATACCAATAGGTGTTGAGATTGTTATCGGCCGTCCGCGTTACGATACTGTTGTTATGCGAGGCGGTAAAAGAAGCGGTGTTGGCGATGTTCGTCTCCGGGTTTACTTCGACGTAGTCGCGGTAGATCCGGAACCCGGCGATCCCGTCGAACCGCGGGATCTCCCATTGGAGGAGGACCTGGTTCCCCACGGCGGTACCGCGTAAGTTATACGGAGAAGAGATGCCCCCCACCTCCACCGTAAGCGGTGCGGACGGCGCGCTCTGGTTGCCCGCTTTGTCCCGGGCCGCGACCGCGTACTCATAACGACCGTCGGGGAGCGCCGGGTCCCGGTGGCTCATCACGGTATCCAGAACGTTTTCGTAGACCGCGAGCTCCAAGATCCCGAGGTAATTCGTATTGACTCCCGCCGTGCAGTAGATCCTTATGCCGTCGGTCAGGACAAGGTGGGCGAAGTCATGGGTGATATCCGAAGCCTGGTTACCCCTGACCGACGCCACGGCCACCCATCTGCCGTCAGAACGGTACTGGATCTGATAATCCCGGCCATAATAGCTGCCTTGCCAGACGAGACGGAGGCCCGAGAGAATCTTCGGTTCCTTGAAAGTGATCATATACCAGGCTGGAAAACCGGAGCTCTGTGTGCGCCAATATGTACCGGAATCACCATCCACGGCCTTGGCTGGCTCGTAGGCGGACGAATACCATGAGGATGCCGAGACCTGGCCGGAAGAGACGCAGTTCTGCGGCAGATCCCGATTGGCGATCAATCCGTTGCGCAGGACCAAGTATCCGGACAGGCCCGGACCCTGCTCGTGCCGCCATGACAGCGCCACGTCGCTCCCGGTCACTTCGGCCTGCAGGTCCGCGGGCGCGGCGGGCGGCGCGACCGGCGCCGTATATAGAACCCTCGCGCTCTCGCAGAATAGGTTGTTTTCCGCGGTCAATTCATACTCATAGGTTCCTGCTCTTAGATTCGCATCGAGATAGGAAAGGCCGGTCAACCGCTCCTGCACGGTCAGAATGGCTTCATAGA
>JAAYXC010000327.1 GCA_012516115.1 Bacillota bacterium
CCCTGCCTCTCCCCGCCCCATGCCCATGGCCAACACGGTAACGGTGAGGCCGGTGAGGATGATTCCTCCCCCCATGGTGGGAGTACCGGCTTTTTGGCGGTGCATGGCCGGACCTTCTTCCCGGATGTGTTGACCCAGGCCGAGTCGTCGAAGGGCATTGATGTAAGGTTTACCGATGAGCAACGATACGAACGTGGCGCCACCGAAAGCCACCAGGACGCGGACGAGGTATAAATCCACGGATCCTTCCTCCTCCAGCTGGGGAGCTTCACCTTCACGGCGAATAAAATTTTTCGGCCGAGAATCAATGAAACATGCAGTAAAAAATAAATGAAAGCGCCTCGCTCAGTCAACGTCTCGTGTTATTTTTCTTCCCCTTGTCTTCGTGCATCCTGATACATAATATCGGTCGGTGACCCGGGTCTCACTTAGAGGATGAACCCGTGCTTTGACCTCGCCCTTTCATCCTTCTTTATGAAGAAGACCGGCCACGATCTCTTCCATATGCATCCCCCGGGAGCCCTTGACCAGGACCACGTCTCCCGGACGAAGAAAACTCCGCAAGGTCTCCAGCAGGACTGATTTTTCCGTATAATGTCGGACGGCGGCCGATGGGAAACCGGCTTCCACGGCGCCGTGGCCGATTTCGCGCGCGGCCTCGCCAAAGGTCAAAAGCAGGCTTAACCCCGCACCGGCCGCCAGCCGACCGACCTCCCGGTGGGCCGCTTCCGTAGCCGACCCGAGCTCAAGCATGTCCCCGAGGACGGCCACCCGTCGCCCGGGAATGGATCGGGCGGCCATGACGCGCAAGGCCGCGTCCATGGAGGCCGGGTTGGCGTTGTAGGTATCGTCGATGACCGTCCAGCCGCCGGGGGCCATGACCTTTCCTCCCCGCCCCCTTGCAAGACCGAAATCGGCCAGACCGGCCTGGATCTCTTCGGGGGTCAACCCCAGGGCCAGGGCAGCGGTAGCCGCGGCCAGGGCATTCTGAACCTGATGGCGACCGGGAACGTTAAGCCGGACCGGAAAACCCGCTCCTCCCGGGGCACGGAGGAGGAACTCGCTCCCCTCCGGGCCTTCGACGAGGGCGGTGGCCCTGACTTCGGCCGTCTCCCCCAGCCCGAACCGGATAACCCGGGCCCCGGTCTTGGCGGCCAGGGCCGCACATCTTGCGTCGTCACCGTTTAAAATGGCCACCCCGGATCCGGGCAGGGCCGCCACCAGTTCCCCTTTGGCCTCGGCGATGGCCTCCTGGGAACCGAGCAGTTCGAGATGGGTGAGGCCGATATTCGTCACCCCTCCGATCTCCGGTTCGGCGATGGCGGCCAGGGCCGCGATCTGGCCCCGTCCCCGCATCCCCATCTCCACCACCAGGAGCTCGTCCTGGGGACGCAGGGCCAGGATGGTCAAGGGCAACCCGATCTCGTTATTGAAATTCCCTTCATTTTTCACCACCCGGTGACGCACGGCGCCGATGGCCGCGATCATTTCTTTGGTCGTCGTCTTACCGGTGCTGCCGGTCACGGCCACCACCGGGAGACGGAACCGACGCCGGTGATGGCGGGCCAGGGCGCCGAGGGCGGCTATTGTATCCGGTACGAAGACCGCCCCCACCCCCGCCGGAACCTCCACCGGCCGGGAAGCCACAAAAGCCCTGGCACCGGCGGCGATGGCCTGGGGAATGAAATCATGGCCGTCGTGACGCTCGCCGCGAAGGGCGAAAAAGAGGTCGCCCGGTTCCACCCGCCGGGAATCGATGCTCACCCGGACACAGGTAAGCCCCGGATCGCCCACCAGATGGCCCCCGGTGACCTCAGCCACTTCGGCCAGGGAGAACCCCATGCTTCCTCTCCTCCAACGCCTGGGCGGCCACTTCACGATCGTCAAAATGGATGGTCCGGTCGGCGAAGATCTGGTAGGTCTCATGACCTTTACCGGCCACGACCACTAGGTCACCGGTTTCGGCCCGGGCTACGGCCGCCCGAATGGCCCGGGCCCGGTCGGGGATGATCTCGTATTCCCCGGGCGAACGCCCTCCTTCCACCACACCGGGCTCGATCTCCGCGATGATCTTCATGGGATCCTCGCTGCGGGGGTTATCGGAAGTAAGGAAGATGAGATCGGCATACCGTGCGGCCACCTTTCCCATGAGAGGACGTTTCCCCCGGTCGCGGTCCCCTCCGCAGCCGAAGACCACAATGAGCCGACCGGTGGCCAGGGCCCGGGCCGTCCGCAGGACGTTCTCCAATCCGTCGGGAGTATGGGCGTAGTCCACCACCACGCCGAAGCCTTCCCCACCCGGGACCATCTCGAAACGCCCCGGTACCCCGGTAAGCGCTTCCACCCCGGCCACCACATCTTGAAGATCGATTCCCAGCGCCAATCCGACGCCCATGGCCCCCAAGGTGTTATAGACGTTAAAACGGCCGGTAAGATGAAGGCGGACCGCCACCCGGCCACTTGGTGTTACGGCCGTAAAACGCGTGCCGTCCATGGCCAGTTCCACTTCTTCGGCCCGGAGATCGTTCCCCCCACCGAGGCCGAAGGTAAGCTTTCGGGCCGCGGTGGCGGCCAGGAATTCCCCGGCCGCGGGATCATCGCCGTTGATGACGGCCCAGGCCCCCGGGGACAATCCGGCGAAGAAGCTCTGTTTGACCCGGAGGTACTCAGCGAAAGTGCGATGGAAGTCTAAATGATCTTGGGTAATATTGGTAAAAAGTCCGACCACGAAACGGCACCCGCGTACCCGACCCAGAGCAATGGCATGCGATGAAACTTCCATTACTACGTGACTGCAGCCTGCGGCGACCATCTCCGCCAGGAGCCACTGCAGTTCGAGGACACCGGGGGTGGTGTTGACCGCCGGGACTACCCGGTCGTGGACCAGGTTCTGTACGGTGCCGATGAGCCCCACCTTTTGGCCGGCCCTTTGTAAAATGTTCCGGATAAGATAGGTGGAGGTGGTTTTGCCGTTCGTCCCGGTTACCCCGATGAGGTTAAGCCGTGCGGCGGGGTGTCCGTAGAATCTGGCGGCCAAGTCCGGTAGAATGGCGTCCACATCGCGGACGAGAACGATGGTTTTCCCGGGAAAAACTCCCTCCACCGGCCGCTCCACGATGGCGCCCACCGCACCGGCGGCGAAGGCGGAGGCCAGAAAATCGTGGCCGTCGAATCTGGTGCCCCGCAGACAGATGAAGAGATCACCCGGCCGGACCCGACGCGAATCTCCGGCCAGTCCGCTGATTTCCACGCCGGGATCGCCTTGCAGGATGGTTTTCGGGAAAGGTTCCACCAATTCCGCCAGGCGCACTGTTTTCCCTCCGATGGTAAAAGTTTGTTACTATGGTTAGTATGTCCTGGGGGATCTGTTTTCTCTCACTGACGATCTGCGCTGCCGTCGACGGGCGGCGCAAAACGCACGGTAATGGGGGTTCCCGGACGGACTCTGGTCCCGGGTAGTGGTTCCTGGCGATGTGCCACCCCCTCACCCAGGGCTTTCAACTTGAGACCGCACGAAAAGAGGATTTTTTCCGCTTCCGGCGGCGTCAGGCCCCCCAGATCGGGCACCACGACCAGAGTCTCGTCGAGGCTATTATACTTCGCCGCCGGATCTAAGTAAAGCCATACGGTACTGCCGGGTTCTACTTCCGTCCCTCCCATGGGCGCCTGGGCCAAGACGATCTCGCCTTCCCCCGCCCGCCGAGCTTTGAGACCGGCTCTGGCCAGTAAGGTCTCGGCCTCCGCCACCGGGAGATTGAGCAGATTGGGTACCCGGGACTTCTCCGTCGCCGGGGCGGTCTTTACGGCAGGAGATATTCCCAGACTGCGAAGGGTGCTCCCCATCACGCGGGCAAAAACCGGGGCGGCGATGACCCCTCCGTAACGGATAGGGCAGGAAGGTTCGTCCAGCATGAGCAGGCGGGGTTTCGATAAGATCCCGCGGGCGATGGCCAGCATCTGCTGTTCTCCTCCGCTCAGGGTTCC
>JAAYXC010000328.1 GCA_012516115.1 Bacillota bacterium
CCGCGTGGACGATCTCGGCCATCCCGATGCTGGCCAGATCGCCGTCCCCCTGGTAGGTGAAGACCACCCCGAGGGCGATGGCCAACAGGGAAAAGAACACCAGCC
Organism: Bacillota bacterium; assembly: GCA_012516115.1. GTDB lineage: Bacteria > Bacillota > UBA4882 > JAAYXC01 > JAAYXC01 > JAAYXC01. Next base: position 106 of record JAAYXC010000328.1, read on the forward strand.
CGGCCGTCTTGGAGGCCACGTCCTTGATCACCTGCATCCCTTTGCGGTCCACCCGTCCTCTCCTCCTCGCCGAAGATTGAGGATGAGGCCGTCTCATCCACTAAAGGATATGACGGGGGGTGACCGATTATTTTTCTCTTTTTATCCGATGTAGCCGTAGCCACGCTCGAGGGCCAGGCGGTTCAAAGGCAGGAGGTCTTGCCGGTGTTTGGGCAGGGTTTTGGCCAGGACCCGCAAGACCTCTTCCGGTTCCACCACCGCCGTACGGGCCAGAAGGGCCCCCAAAGCTACCATGTTCGCCACCCGGACTTCACCGAGCTCGTTCGCGATCTCCGTGGCCGGCACGGCCAGGACGACCACGTCCGTCCGATCGGGGACCAGATCGACGAGGGAAGAATTATAGACCAGAACTCCTCCTGGTTGCAGGGAGGGGAGGAACTTGAGGAAGGAGGGTTTGTTCATGGTCACCAAGGCGGTGGGTTCGTCCACCACCGGCGAACCGACCGGCTCGTCGGAGACCACCACCGCGCAGTTGGCCGTGCCCCCTCGCATCTCCGGCCCATAGGAAGGAAACCACGAGACGTGTTTACCCTGGCTCATGGCGGCGTAGGCCACGAGCTGCCCCATGAGCATTACGCCCTGGCCGCCGAAACCGGCGAAGATCATTTCATGCACCAACCTGTTTCGCCTCCTCGGGCCGGCGGAAAGTCCCCAGCGGATAGTAAGGGATCATCTTTTCCTCGATCCATTTAAGGGCCTCGATGGGCGTCATCCCCCAGTTAGTCGGACAACTGGAGAGGACCTCCACCAGGGCAAAACCCTGCCCGTCGAGCTGCACCTGGAAGGCCTCCTTGATGGCGGCCTTGGCCAAACCCACGTGGCGCGGATCGTGGACGCTCACCCGCGCCAGATACACGGCCCCGGGCAAGGTGGCGAGCATCTCGCAAACGCGGATGGGATAACCCACCTTGGCCGGATCGCGGCCGGTGGGGGAAGTGGTGGTCTTTTGGCCCACCAGGGTGGTCGGTGCCATCTGGCCACCGGTCATCCCGTAGATGGCGTTGTTGATGAAGATCACCGTGATCTTCTCTCCCCGGGCCGCCGCGTGGACGATCTCGGCCATCCCGATGCTGGCCAGATCGCCGTCCCCCTGGTAGGTGAAGACCACCCGGTCGGGCAGGACCCGCTTGATGCCCGTAGCCACGGCCGGCGCGCGACCGTGGGCCGCTTCTTGCATATCGAGGTCGAAATAATCGTAAGCGAGGACCGCGCATCCCACCGGAGCCACGCCGATGGTCCGCTCGGCCACGCCGAGCTCGTCGATGACCTCGGCCACCAGCCGGTGGATGATACCGTGCGTACAACCCGGACAGTAATGGAGCCTCTTCTCCGTAAGGCTGGCCGGGCGACCGAAAACTTTAACCATGGGCCAACCGCCTTTCGTGCAGCTTTTAGGAAAGGGAACGTCGCCCAATCCCCGCGAACTCGGCCACCATGGCCTCGTAGACCTCCCGCGGGTTGGGGATGGTCCCGTTTAACTTGGCGAACAAACTCACCCGGGCGCGACCTTCCACCGCCAGCCGGACGTCCTCCACCAGCTGGCCCGCGCTCATCTCCACCACCAGAAAACTCCTGCCGCCGGCGGCCAGTTCCCGCAAGGCGGCGGAGGGGAAAGGCCAGAGGGTGATGGGCCGGAAAAGCCCCACCCGCAAACCCGCTGCCCGTGCCCTGGCCAGGGCCGACCTGGCCACCCGCGCGCTGGTCCCGTAGGCCACGATGACGAGCTCGGCGTCGGCCGTCGCTTCGGTCTCGTAACGGACCTCGGCCGCCTCGATACGGCGGTACTTCTCCTGCAGTCGCCGATTGATGGCCTCCAGTTCCTCGGGTAAGAGCCCCAGGGAGTTAATGAGGTTCGGTTTTCTCCCGGCCGCCCCGGTGGTGGCCCAGGGTTTCTCGACCGCGCCGGGATGCCCCATCGTCGGCAGGGTGACCGGTTCCATCATCTGGCCGAGGATGGCATCGGCCAGGATCATTACCTGGGTCCGGTACCGGTCGGCCAGGACAAAGGCCAAACCGGCCAGATCGGCCATCTCCTGCACCGAGGCGGGGGCGAGGACGATGGGATGGTAGTCGCCGTGCCCGCCGCCTTTGGTCGCCTGAAAGTAATCGGCTTGAGAAGGCGTCAGTCCCCCGAGGCCCGGACCACCCCGTTGAATGTTGGCG
>JAAYXC010000329.1 GCA_012516115.1 Bacillota bacterium
AAAACAATTAACAATTAAAGGAATTTTTACAAGAGAAGGAACACTATGGCCGTTACGATCAGAGATGTCGCCAAATTAGCCGGGGTTTCCCGCAGCACCGTTTCACGAGTGATTAACGCCAAAGGCGAGGTAGATCCGCAGACAGCGGCGAAGGTTTGGCAGGCGGTAAAAGAACTCGAATATCATCCGAATACTTCAGCCCGGGCCCTTGTTCGTCAACGCACCGACACCATCGGTTTAATGTTGCCCGACGTTACCAACCCTTTCTATGAGAAGATTATTAAAGGTATCGAGGCCACGACCAATGCCGCCGGTTTTAACCTTACTTTCTACAATACCTATGAAGATCTGGCCGGTCGACGGCGGATGATCCTCTCGGCCATCGAAGGTGGAAAAGTCGACGGGCTGATCATCGTCGGAAGTCATCTGGGTGATAAATCCACCCTTCTGGAGATGATCGCCCGCGGTTTGCCCATTTCATTAATCGAGCGCAGTTTCAGCGATCCGTCCATTCCTTGCGTGGTCTCGGATAACAAGACCGGTGCCAGGCTGGCGGTGGAACATCTTTTAAGTCTCGGCCATCGACGCATCGGTTTCATTACCGGAAACCTTCATTACCAGACGGCCATTGAACGGTTGGAAGGTTACAAAGAGACATTGTCACAACATGGCATACCCATTGAGGATGAGTTGATCGCCTTCGGCGACTTCGAACACAAGAGCGGTTATGAAGCCATGCGACAGCTCCTTGCCCTGCCGATGCCACCCACCGCGGTTTTCGCTTCCAATGATATGATGGCCATCGGGGCCATCCAGGCGATAGGCGAAGCGGGTCTTTCCGTTCCGAACGATGTAGCGGTGGTTGGTTATGACGACATCACCTTTGCCAGCATGGTTCATCCCCAGCTCACCACCATCAGACAACCGCTCTATGAAATGGGGGCTTTGGCGGCGCAAGGCTTGATCGAGCGTCTAAAAAACGGGCTTGAGACGGAACCTTTTAAAAAGTTTCTTCCGGTGGAACTGGTGGTGAGAAAATCTTGTGGAGCATGATTTTTTTATAGATCTCGGGAACGATCCCGGGAACGATACCACCAAAACTCCAAGACCCCTATAAAAAGTTATGACTTTCGGGGTTAGAAAAGAGGGGACGTATCTTAATTTACGATAATGAGAGTATTGGGTGAAAATCCGAAAAGTTCCGTATCAATTTTTCATTCTAAAAATTGTCATTAGGAAGGATAGATCCCAATTGAGAAAAAACGTTCTTATTGGTATGACCCTCTTGATTCTGGCCTTCGCTACTGGAATCGTCGCCGTTTCTTCTTCGTGGGCAGTTGTCCCGTTCTACGCCGCCGCGGCGAAGAGCGTCCCGGTAATCGATGGAAAGATCGGTGAAGGAGAGTGGGCAGGGGCTTATACTTATCGGTTTCTTTTTAACCAATTGAATGCTTCCAATCTTATCCCCCGGCCGTCGAAGACTGCAGCGGTAACTGGGCCCTTCTCTACAGCGGGGACACCATCTAAGGAGTGGTTCGCCGGCAAGATGACAAGACCTACATCGATCACCCCGATGCCTGGGAGAACGACTGCGTGGAACTCTTCTTCAAGAACGACGCCGGTTTCGCCCAACTCCGTGCTTTAGTCGGTAAACCTTTCGATCGTGGCTTCGGCAACGGCAAGTCGAGACCAAGTGGAGCGAAGACGGCACGGTTCTGGAGTTCGCCGTTCAGATCCCCGGGATTGACCTGGCCGGCAAGAACATGGGCTTCAATATCGCCCTGGCCGACAACGACGGCCGCAGCTGCAAGCCCCAACTCTACCCGATCCCGGGCTTCAACCGGAGCTGGCAGCAGCAAGACCTGGCCGAACTCAAGTTCGTCAAGTGATGATCCCTTTTCGGCATGCGTCGTGGTTCCCCCTCCCCTGGAGGAGGCGAAGAAGAGGTCGAATCTTCGTCTCCTCCAGGCGCAGCCGGTTAACCCGGCACAGGATTGAGATGTCCGACGGTTCTGGGTTAAGCCCACCAAAGCCCGCTCGGGTTTTTCGATATGGTTCGGTTGAAGAAAGCCCGCAGGCAGGGATGGCGTGGGAAGGAAGGGGGTGGGAAGTCTCCAGGAGGTGTCTCCTTGGGAAGGAGAGGGGACAAAAAACGAAACCAGGGGAGAGTTTTTCGACCGTGTTGTCCCCCATCCGTTATCCC
>JAAYXC010000330.1 GCA_012516115.1 Bacillota bacterium
CAGGTGGTTCTTGCCGTGCTGATAGTGGGTGTGGGTGGACTTCTTCGCTGGCGTTCCCGCCGTCCAGTCCCTCCCGCGCTTCCTTCTCCGACGCCTCGGCCACCCACTACTATGGTGACCCTTTATTATATCAACCGCGCTTACGTGGAGCGCGGCGACGAACGTCTTCCCCATCTTCTTCCGGAGAAGCGGCGCCTTGCGCCGGCGACCGAGGGGGGGCTGGCGGCCGCCGCCGTCTCCGCCCTCCAGACCGCGCCGTCCTCACCCCGGGCCATGCGGGTCATCCGGGAGGACCTTAAGGTGCGCGGGGTTTGGGTGGAAGATGGGGTGGCCTACGTGGATTTTGCCCGGACCAACCTTTTCGGCGGCTCGCTGGAAGAGATCCTCATGGTCCAGGGTACGGTCAAGACCTTGACCGGACTTCCCGGCATTACGTCCGTGCGGTTTCTGGTGGAAGGCCGGCCGGCCGAGACGTTGATGGGCCACGTGGCGGTGGATCAACCGTTAAAGCCGGAGGATGTTTTCTAGCTACCGGACCCGCCGGGGAACGATGCCGATTCAGAGGAAAAGGGGTTCCGGGGGTACCGGAACCCCTTATGCTTTCAGGAAGGTGGTCTTCTACTGGACGGCGCAAGGCGTGCCGTTCAATTTGAAATCGACCGGTTCGGCGTTCGTGCCGCTGTACGAGAGGTTGAACCCGAAGTTGACCGTGCCGCCGTTGGCCGGGATGAATGCGTTCCATGAGGCGTTCTTCACCGATACGGAGGCCCCGCTTTGGGTATATGTGCCGTTCCATAAGGTCGTTATCTGCTGGTTGCCGTGGAAGGTCCAGGTCAGCGTCCATCCGTTTACGGCCGACGAAGTGTTGTTTTTTATCGTTACATTGACCGTCGCCCCGGTCCCCCAGTCGTTGGCGATCGCGTAGTTCACCACGTAACCGCCGCTGACGGGCGATGTGGGGGTGGGTGTCGGCCTCGGGCTCGGGCTCGGGGTGGTAGTAGTAGAACCGTATCTGACCAGATTGCCCCAGTAGTTCAATGTTTTCCAGTCGTTGGTCATATCAAGCCAGGCGTTCTCGGAGTTGTTACCACACCAGGACCAACCGATGTAGCCGATGCCCAGCTCTTTGCACCGCTGGATCAGGTAGGCGGCATCCACTTTACAACTGAGGTTATTGTTACCGTCGTTGTAATTATAGCCGAATTCGCCCACCATGATGGGGAGGCCGTTGTTCTTGCAATAGGTAAGAAAATCGTTGATTTTGTTATTATCATTCCACTCGCCGTACATGTGAATACTAAACATTAAGTTCGAGTCGACACCGAGTAACTCTTTGGCGTACTTCCGGATGTCCTGGTCGTCCTGACCCCAGCCGCCGGAGTCGATGACGATCGTATTGGATATGCCGTTGCTGCGCATCCGCTGGATGGCGTTTCGGTAAGCGTCGCGCCAGACGGTGCTGTCGCGCGGCCCCCATTCGTTGGCGATGTTGATCCAGACATCGCCGGCGATGTACGACTTGTTATCGATCCACCAGGTGACCATCCGGTCGAGATCACTGCTGTTGGTGCTGCCGGTAACATCGTGCAATTCGGGAATGGGTTTTAGCCCCAGTGCCTTACAGCGGTCGATGATCTGTTTGAGGCGGGAACCGGAACCGTTGGTCTGCCAGACTATCCTCACCGTGTTGAAACCGTTGCTCTTAATCGCGTCAAGCGCGGTATAGGCCTGGCTGTCAAACCAGATATGCGGATTGTTGGCGCCCAGGATGCCGGAGGAGCTCGGCGCGCGAACGATCGCCTCTTGCTGGACCGGTTCCGCCGGCCGCCATGTTATGCCGGAGCATCCTGCCACTGCCAAGGCCACCGTAAGGACCAGAACGAATGAAGCGAGACGGTTTAAGGCTTTCATGTCAAGCCATCCTTTTAAGATAGAATAAGTCGTTTAAATACTAATAGATCCAGCCTTTTCTCCTCTTTTCACCTCCTGCTTTGCGAGTCTTTTGCCGAACTGTCACGCTTTTCGGGGAAAATATGGACAGCTTATCCGTTCTGGATTTAAATTCAAGCCTGTTTAATGCGATATTACTTGTCCTATTTTGATTTTTTTGGTAACGAGGATTATTATCCCGGAGATCGATAAAGTCATGACCGTTAAGCCAACAGTGGCCGAAAAATTATTCAATAAAGCG